>JAJYAX010000030.1 GCA_021779275.1 Deltaproteobacteria bacterium
GATAGTCGGCGGCCCCCAGGCCGCCCTTTAAAAAATCCGCCACCAGATCCCCCCGGGAAGGTGCGGTCTTCTTGATCCCCCGGGGATCACGGAAGTTGGTCACGGCCGCCAATCGCCCGCTCCGGGTAACGCCCAGCCAGGTCCCCAGCCCCCTGAGATCACGCCCGGCCAGGATCGCGGGATGATCCTCCCAGAAATGCAGAGGCTCTGTCGGCCGTTCATAGAACTCGTCCCTGTTGGCCGCAAGCACCAAGCGATAGCGAGGATGGACATCATAGGCAAAGAGGATCAGGCACATAGTAAAGATCCATTGATACGGCAGGGTTAATCGATCATTTCCTGCGAGGCCGTACAGAGCAAGGGGAAGGGTTTTTGCTGATCGTAGTCAAACTGAAACTCACCTCCGGCAAAGAGATCCAGGCAGGCATCGACCACATCGGCATCATACAAGCTCCCTCTATGTTCTCTCAGTTCGGTGAGCGCCACCTCGATCCCCTGGGCCGGGCGATACGGACGAAAAGAGCTTCTGGCCTCGGTTACGTCGGCCACCGACAGGATCCTGGATTCGAGGAGTATCTCACCTCCCCGCAGTCCCAGAGGATAGCCGGAGCCGTCCATTCGTTCATGGTGCTGGAAGACCATCTGGGCGCACGGCCAGGGAAAGGCGATATTTTTCAAAATCTCAAAGCTGATCTGGGGATGAATTTTCAAGATATCCATCTCGGCATCCAGGAGCTTCCCCGGCCTGTTCAGGATCGAAACCGGGATCCGGATTTTCCCGACATCATGGAGGATGCCTGCAATGCGAATCCCCTCGATGATCCATGCCGACAGCCCCATTTTTTTGGCGATGGCGCAGGCAAGCTGCGCCACTCGTTGCTGGTGGCCGGCGGTATAGGGGTCCCGGATCTCCACCATCATGGCCATGCTGCAGATACTGCCGTGGAGCATCTCCTGAAGCTCGACCGTTTTCTTTTCCACCATCTTTTCGAGGAGTGCATTCTGAGACTGCAGCTGGGACTTCATCTGCGCCAGGGCAATATGTGTCTGCACCCTGGCCTTGACCTCCGCCGTATGAAAGGGTTTGGTTATATAATCGACGGCCCCCACCTCAAAGCCCTTGGTCTTATTGACCGTTTCCGTCATACCCGAGATAAATATCAGCGGGATCGACCGGGTATCAGGGTTGTCCTTCAGTCTGGTGCAGACCTCATAGCCATCCATCCCCGGCATCATGATATCCAGAAGGATGAGATCGGGGTGATATTTTGCCGCATATTCAAGCGCATTCGCCCCTCTCTTCGCTATCCCGAGCCGATAGTCCTGCTGCAGGGTATTGACCAGCAGGTCGATATTGGTCGCATTATCGTCAACTATGAGTACGAGCGGCCGGGGTTCGTTCATGACTGTCCCTCCACGGAATCCCTGATATGTTGAATCGTCGTTAGCGCCTGGTCATAATCATAACGGCTTATCTGGAGTTCCAAAGTCTTGAGCACCGAAGACATGACGATCTTCCGGCCGGCGAGCTGCCTTCTGACCTCGGCGCTCTGCCGCCGGATTTCTTCCGGATCAGCACGATCAATAGCCTGGACCAGTGTCGCCAGAAGCGTCTCAACATCGCCCTCCGTGCCTGAGATGAGCTCGCCTACACGATCATCCCCAGTCGTCTCCGCCAGCGGTGCGAGCACACCGAGGATCCGCGCCAATTCCTGTTGCAGATCGTCTATCAGACCGGCAAGGCCCTTCGCTGATACCGTATCGCTGCAGGCATGTTCCAAGGCGCCTGCCGCCTGCTGCAAAGCACCGGCGCCGATATTGGCGGCGCTTCCCTTGAGGCTATGGGCAAGTCCCAGGAGCGCCTGGCATTCATCGCCCTCCTGGGCCAGCCGGATATCCTGGGCCGTATCCTGGTTATAGTTGAAGAAGCCGACCAGTATATCCCGGAATGTCCGCCAGTCCAGACCGGTAGACTGCAGCACGGTCCGGACATCAATGCCGGGAAGCTGGACAGGAAGTTCCATATCTGCAGCGCTGGCCCCCGGTACTGCACCGGCATCTCCGGGAGGCGACAAAATCGCCTCCTCACCGGCTGGAACACCAGCCGCCATGTCACGTACATCTTTTTCTTTTTCCTCAAGGCCTCTTTTCCTGTTTTGCAAAAACCGCCAGAGCGTATAAAACAGCCGATCCTGATTGATGGGCTTGGCCACATATCCATCCATCCCCGCCTCCAGGCACTTTTCTTCATCACCCTTCATCGCATGCGCCGTCATTGCAATAATTGGCAGGCCGTCACCTTCCGGAAGAGCCCGGATCCGCCTGGTGGCCTCATACCCATTCATTTTCGGCATCTGTATATCCATAAGCACCGCGTCAAAGGACACTTTTTTAACCGCCTCCACCGCCTCTTCGCCATTGGCCGCCATCACGACGATGATACCCGCGCCGGCAAGGATGGCCTTGGCCACCTGTTGATTGGTCAGATTATCCTCGGCAACCAGGATCCTGCGCCCCTTCAGGTGCTTCTTGTACATGGAGGCCCTGGTGGTGAAATCGCCCCGTCTGTCACTCTTCCGGGCTCCCTCTTTGCCGAAGGCATCCATAATTGCATCGAACAGCGTCGACTGGAAGATCGGCTTGGTCAGGAATCCATTTGTCCCGGCCTGTTCCGCCTCGGATTTGTGCACCTCCCGGGCAAAGGCCGTCATCATGATAATCGGGATCCGCAGCCGAAGCTCCTCGCGGATCTTTCTGGATGTCGCGATTCCGTCCATGCCGGGCATCTTCCAATCCATCAGCACCAGCTCCACCGGTTCTTTTCCCTGGCCTCCGGCCCGCAGCCGCTGTATCGCATCCTGCCCGCAGGAGACTGTCTCCACCCGGAAATCAAGCGAGGTCAGCATCTTGGCCATGATCCCCCGGCTGTCGGCGCAATCATCGACGACGAGGACGTTCAGGCCGCTGATATCAGGAGGGAAAACATATCTCGAAGCAGAGGTCGTCCCCGCCTTCACCAGCCGCACCGTAAAGGTAAAGGTGCTCCCCTGCCCCAACATGCTTTCAACGCCGATACTCCCCTGCATCATCGTCACAAATTTTTTACAGATGCTCAGCCCCAGGCCGGTCCCCTCATATTTCCGGGTGGAGGAGGAATCTCCCTGGGTGAACGGCTCAAACAGTCTCGGCAGGTAGTCGGGGGAAATGCCGGTGCCGGTGTCCTTAACCGCAAAGGAGAGCATTACCTGACCTGCAGCCAGCCCCTCCGTGACACTGCTTGCATCCCGGACACTGGTCAGAATAATCCCGTCGACGCCGGTAAATTTGATCGCGTTGCCGATCAGGTTGGTCAGGATCTGCTGCAGACGCAGCGAATCACCGAGCAGGATCCGCGGGGTGTCCCTGTCAATATCGACCAGGAGTTCGATACCCTTTTCCGCAGCCTGATTGACGAAGACATCCATCACCCGGTCGAACATCTCGTCGAGTCTGAAAACCCGCTCCTTGAGTTCCAGCTGGCCGGCCTCAATCTTCGAAAAATCGAGGATATCATTGATAATTCCCAGCAGGGCATAGGATGAATTCTGGACAATGTGCAGATAATGCTCCACCTCCGGCGAGACGGTCTCCGCCATGGCCAGATCCGTCGCCCCGATAATCCCGTTCATCGGGGTGCGGATCTCGTGACTCATGTTGGCCAGAAACTGGCTCTTGGCCAGGGTGGCGGCCTCGGCCTGCTCCTTTGCCTGTTCCAGCTCCTTGTCCATCAACCGGCACAGATCCATCTCCGCCATCAAGGAGACATGCGCCGCCTTGATCCGGCGATTGAGCTTCAGCACCAGCCCGGTGAATGCCGCATGTGTGCAGAACATGATAAAGGCAATAAGGAGCCAGGGTCCGTAATTATGCAACATATCGGCAAGGGTCACCTTCCCCAGATCCTTGTACGGCCCCACGCGCAGGGCCTGCATGCATTCCATGACCGACTGGTAATTCATAGGTATGGTCCAGCCGGCGCAATCCGCGGCCACCGCGGCCGGGGAGTCGGGCTGCATCTGGAGCAGGGCCACGGCAACCTTTTCCGCCAGCTCGTTTGACGTCTCCCTGACCTTGGCCATGGGCCAGTCCGGGTATTCCCGGGTCGTGCAGAGATAGGGGGTCTTTACTTCCCGGTCATGCAGACGGGGGAAGACGAAAAAATCCTTAATATCGATTTTTCCTTCGGCGGCCAACTCTTCCAGCGTGTTCGTCCGCACCGTGCCGGCGTCGACGAGACCGTCACGGACTGCGAAGACGACCTCATCATGGGTTTCTCCCCATCGCAGCTCTTTAAAGTCGCGGTAGGGGTTGATGCCGTTTTCCTTCAACTCCCGCCAGGCCATCAACCAGCCGCCCAGTGAGCCTTCGGAGACGCCCATGAACGACTTCCCCTTGAGATCCTTAAGCTGCCGGATATCCGTCCGGGCCGAACGGGTGAAGATCACGCTGCCGTATTTGGCATAGACCCGGCCCAGCCGCAGCTCCTTTAGGGTCGCGATCCTGTCGGCGCCATAGCCCTGCTCCAGTTCCACATAGAAGGCTGAGTTGGTCAGGATAAAATCCACCTCCGCATCCCGGACACTGGGGGCAATCTGGGCGTGGGTCAGCGGCACGATCACAAAGGTCTGACCCGGGATCCGGCTGGTAAGGTAGGCGGCTGTCGCCGACCAGGTCTTCAGGCATTGCTCTGCTCCGCGCGTGGCAAGGACCCCGATCTTCAAGGGCCGATCCGCCGCCTGCACCTCCGCTGTACCGCCTATCTGAAAGAGAAGGAGGAAGAAGAACAGGACAAGACATGCCGGTTTGGCGGGAGGGAAAGCGCCATTCTCTTTTTTCATCAACACCTCTATCGATTTCACCCAAGGCCTTCAGTATACCATTGATCCCCAATTTTTCCCCGTGTTTCAACGAAAAGAGGGCTCATTTGCAGAGAGGGAGGTCCGTCACGCCGATCCCGGCCGGTAGTCGGCAACCGGCAGCAGACGCCAGGCATCCCGGCCCTGCAGATCAAGGACACTGTCATGGAAACCAAGGATGCTTGCCCGGTGACCGGCGCTGATATAATGGACGCCCAGCTCCTGCAGTTTCCGGTAGAGATTGGCCTCATTCCCGGTATCCAGGGCGCTGGTCGCCTCATCGAGGACCGCAAAGCCTGGACGGTTGATAAGCAGACGGGCGAAGGCCAGCCGCTGCTGTTCGCCAAGGGACAGGATATCGGCCCAATCCAGCTCCACATCAAAGCCCCCGACCCGATCCGGCAGGTCGGCAAGATGGACCGTGGCCAGGACATCCCGCAGTTCCTGTTCCGGGGTCTCCCGCTCCAGCCGGGGATAGAGAAGCTGGGCGCGCAAGGTTCCCAGGAGCATATAGGGCTTTTGCGGCAGGAAGAAGATATCCGCGAGTGCAGGCCGCCGCACGACCCCCTTGCCCCGGGTCCACAGACCGGCGATGGCACGAAGCAGCGAACTCTTGCCGACCCCGCTTTCGCCCACGATCACCAGGTTATCGCCGCGCCCCAGATTTACGGTCAGATCACTGATCAGGGTCCGTTTCCCGTTCGGGGTGAGCAGGGTCATACCGGTCAGGGAAAAACCGTCGGCCTCCTCGGAGCTGATACCGGTTCCTGTTGTCTTTTCCGGTTCAAGCGCCTCGGAAAATGTTGAAAGACGCTGGACGCCGGCGGCAAAGCCGGTGATCTGTTCAATCTGCGAAACGATCAGGGACAGCGCCCCGTAGACCTGGGCGAAGGCGAAGTTGGCCTGGACCATGTCTCCATACTCGATCTTGCCGCTGAAATACTGGGGAAAAAGCACGAGAAACGGCAGGACCACCGGCAGATAACTGTAGGCCGTGGTAAAAAACGACAGGTTCCTCTGCCAGCCGATCAAGAGACCGAAATTTTTCAGCACGTTCCGGAACCTCTGGGAGATATGGGCGACCTCCGTTTCCTCCCCCTGATAGAAGGCGATGGATTCGGTATTGTCCCGCACATGGATCAGGGAGTACCGGAAATCCGCCTCGTAACGCAGCTGATTGAAGTTCAACCTCACGAGCCGCCGCCCGAGCAGCGCGGTGAGCAGGGTTCCCACCAGCGAATAGCCGAGGACCACGCAGACCAGCAGGACCGACTTCGACCAGAGGATACCGGTAAAGGAAACCAGATCCATAAGCGAGCCCAGGAGGATGAGCAAAAAGGCCAGCGAGGTACGGGTAAACGAGCGGATATCCTCCATGATCCGCTGATCGGGGTTATCGATGTCCGCATTGGTCTCGACCTCATAATAATTCCGGTCGGTGAAATACCTGCCGAGGAAATCATTGGTCATCCATGCCCGCCACTGCATGCCGAGATAGTCCCGGACATACCCGTAAAAGGCGACAATGGGAATGCCGACCAGAAAACCGCAGAAATAGACTGCGACAAAGAGATAGGCCATATCCTGGTTTTTCTTCACCAGGGCCGTGGTAAAATAGTTGCCGATATAGCTGAAGGCGACATTGATCCCGGTAACCGCGAGGGAGAGCAGCAGGACAACGGCCAATACCAGCCAGGCCCGCCTGCGTACCCGAAGATGACGGCGGAAGATCAGAAAGGTCAGAGAGGGGATAATGAGGAGGGCCGCAAGCAGCACTCCCATCCGGGTATGGAAGGTCCCGTTGATCACGGATAAAAGACCTTCCGCGATCTTCGCCGTCAGGTCGGGGGCCAGGGCGTTTCCGGCCAGCACAAGCCCGGAGACAATGACAAAGAGCATCCCGAACAGAAAGACGAGCAGCATGACCATGAGCAGGAGGGTTATCAGGCCGCCATGTCGGATACGGGGGAAAAAATAAGGCTGGGCTATGGTTACAAAGCGCATCCACAGGGATCGTTCTTTTCTGTTTTGCACGGGTGTTCCTTTCGAGAATTGATTACTCCGGATCTGATCTGCGTTGCCTGAAGAACGACTCCTCAGCCATCAAAGCTAAAGAGCCCCTCATGGACATATTCTAACAATCCAATCGCTAAACACAATGATTGATTTGCGCCACAGGAGGGGGCGACAGATTTGGAGGCACGGCTGTTTTCTTGTGCTCCCATGAATTCCAGATCAGCCTCCTTGACATTGCTAATGGTTCCTATTACTGTTCATCACGATGTTTAAACCAACCAACACATTTAATTTTGGAGGCTGAAATGCAGAAATGGGAATGTCCGTGCGGTTATATCTATGATCCCAAAGAAGGAGACGACGAAGGCGGTGTTGAGCCCGGTACCCCATGGGAGGAGGTTCCTGCGGACTGGGTCTGCCCAAAATGCGGCGCGGCCAAGGAAGACTTTTGGAAGGTTGATTGATTAGTTCCGGCGCCTCCGCAAAAGGACCGGCAGAGATTGCCGGGAGCGCTCTTTCTGAATCGGGGCGGAGAATCCGCCCCGATTCACCTCGCTTGCATCAAGGCGCCGGACAAAGGGCGAGTCCCTCCTCGACATTCTCAGATCCCCATCGACATTGTTGTCGAAATTCCCGGATCGCAGGCCCCGAAATTCTTTACGGCTTGTTCTTCCCCGCCCTCTTTCCACCCGCCAACGCCTTGAATACTCAACACTCTTTCTCCACTCAACAACAGTTGGCATGATTCTTGGATCTCCATAGGCAAGAGACAGCACTCACTACACTATCCTTTGGGAGGCCCAGCCATGAAAAAAATTATTATCACTGTTGCACTTATCGGATTTCTTGGGTTTTTTGCTCTTCAACAGGCAGAGGCCGGTCGTGGGCGAATGGGTCCTGGCCCTTACTGCCCTGCCTGGGATGGAGGCGGATATGGTCAGTTCCAGGACGGCGTGGCTCAAAAGGACATTGACGCGTTTCAGCTGGCCACGGTCGAATTACGAAAAAAATTGGTTATGAAACACGCCGAATATGATGCCGTAATGAATGCCGACAGCCCGGATCCCGCCAAGGCCGCAGCGATTACCGGAGAGATCTTCCAACTCCGGGATCAGCTACAGATAAAAGCGAAGGAGGCAGGGCTTGGCGCCGGTTATGGTCTGGGAGGTTATCCCTGTGGATGGGGCGGCGGGAGGGGATACGGCCGCGGTCCCGGTTGGGGCAGAGGGTATTGCCGAGGATTTGTTGATTGAAAAACAGGTAACCGGCTTCTTTCCAGCATCCCATCGCCTCTCCTGTTGTACGAGACAGTCCCGTCCACAAGATTGGGGTTGTATTGTACAGCAGGAGGCCTTGAACTCCCCCGGCCTGTATGGGAAATCCTGATTTTTCTCCTTTCTTACTCTGGTCACAAAAGGTAAGATGCTCTGATGATACTTGAAGCGTCCCCCTTGCCTGTGAGGAAGGACATGAAAAATCGATGGACCATGCCATGAATTCTCCTCCTGCGCCCCGGCGGCTGATGGCCTGGGCCGACAGCCGAATTGCCGATCCTTCGCCCCTGCAGACTGTGGTGCGCCGCCTGGTGCGGCTGATTCTTATCACCGTCCAGGAGTCCAGGCGCAACGCGCTCTCACTCCGCTCCGGTGCTCTGACATACGCCGTCCTGCTCTCTCTCGTTCCCACCCTGGCCATAAGCACTGCGGTCGTCAAGGGACTCGGCGGAGGCGATCAGCTGCGCAAGGCCGCCTATACCTATATTGAAACCCTGGAGGAGAGCAAAAGCGCCGCCCCTTCCGGCTCCCGCACGACACCCCCGACGGCCCCCCTCTCTCCGGATGATGGCGCAAACCTGACAGACAGACTCCGTTCAGCCGCCGACCGTGTCTTTGATTATGTCGACAAGACCAATTTCGCCACCCTGGGAACAGTCGGTGTTGCCGGAATTCTCCTGACCGTCATCATGGTGCTCGGTACTGTTGAGGAGGCCATGAACGCCATCTGGAAGGTGCCGGCCGGAAGGTCGCCGCTGCGTAAAATAGCCGACTATCTGGCCCTGCTCATCCTGATGCCCCTATCCGTAAATATCGCCTTTGCCGCCAGCGCCTTTTTGAAAAATCCGGTCCTGGCCTCAAAGATGCCTCTGCTGATTCCCTCTGCCTGGATCCAGGTCTTTCTACTGAAGGCAGTGCCTGTTCTGATTATAGCCCTGACCTTTTACGTGATGTATATTTTTTTCCCCAATACCAAGGTCAAGTCCATCCCCGCCCTTTTGGGCTCCATCCTGGCCGCCATCCTCTGGTTCGCCGTCCAGAACATCTATATAAGCCTCCAGGTCGGGGTGGCCAAATATAACGCCATCTACGGCTCGTTCGCTACGCTGCCGCTTTTTCTGATCTGGATTTATCTGGGCTGGATGTTCTTCCTGACCGGGGCGCAGGTGGCCTTTTCCTTCCAGAACCTGCAGACATACCGGCTGGTTCCGTTTGCCGCGGAACCCTCTTTGAAACTTGCGGCCGCCTTTGACATCATGGATTCCGTCTACCTGGCTTTTTCCACCGGCCAATCGCTTACGGCGGAGAATCTGGCCGGCAGCCTGTCGTCATACCCCCGGCCGATTGTGGTCGAGGTCCTCGCCATCCTGAAAGCGGGCGGCCTGGTTCACGTCTCCCAATCGGATGAACGCCTGCTGCCGGCCTCGCCCTCAGGGCAATATAACGGAAAGGCTGTGGTGGAGATTATTTTCGGTGACGAGATCCCCGACACCACAGGAGGAAGGCAAAGTTTCATGGCAATTGAGGCGGCGGCGAATGCCGCCTCTGACCCTCGCCGATCAGTTGG
>JAJYAX010000031.1 GCA_021779275.1 Deltaproteobacteria bacterium
ATGCAGAGCAGAATCAGCAGGCCCCCTTCCCCTCAAACAGGAGCACGATATCCATGTTACGACGATTTTCCATCTCTTTAGAAGACAACCTGCTGGAGACCTTCGACGGGTATATCCAATCACACAAGTATAACAACCGCTCCGAGGCCATTCGGGATCTGATCAGAAAATCCTTCGTTAAAAAGGAATGGGAGGCGGATCATATGGTCATGGGGGTCATCACGTTGGTCTATGATCATCACCAGCACCAGCTCCAGGAAAAGGTGACTGAGGTGCAACATGACTATCATCACCACATCGTCTCAACCACCCATGTCCATATGGATCATCATAACTGCCTGGAGGTCATCATTGTCCGCGGCAAGGCCCTAGAGGTCCAGGAACTCGCCGACAGACTGATATCCCTGCGCGGGGTCCGGGACGGGAATCTGGCTATGAGCAGCACCGGCAAATCGCTGCACTAAGATGCTCGCCGGGCCGGTCTTATTTCCCGCCGGTATAATTCAATAATTCTTTTCGTAATTCAGGGGTTACTGGTTCCTTTCCCAACCAGATCGCCAGCAGGGCGTCATTAAAATCCTTCCCCGGAACCACGCCTTTCACCTGGTTCCGGATAGTGACCTGGGTGCCTTTTCCCGGGATGTAATCAAGGGCGATCTCATCTCCCTTCTTCACGGTATCAAACATCGCGTTGAACTGGCTGATTCTGGTCTGGAGCAGGGCAAGTTGCTTCTGGTCCGTGTTGGCCTGAAAGCCCTCATCCCAGCCTTCCGTCAATTTGTCCTTGCTCACCTCATCATAGATGAAATGCATGACCATCTTTTTCTGCCCTTCATCGCTGAGAAGCTTGACGGCATCGGACGTCGGATGCTGCGAATAGAGTTCAGCAATGTAGATCTTAAAAAAGAGTTTAGAGCGAATGCCCGCCCCATTCAGATGAAGCGTCACCCCATCCGCACCGGGGAGAGTCTCGGGAACATTTACATCGGCAATTTCTCTTGCGCTGACCGATGATGCCAGTAAAACGAACAGAAAAAGAAAAGAAAATACCCGCATGAGAGTTCCTCCTTGAAAGTTGATTGGATACAGAATCGCCATTGGAATCCTTTTCCTACACATTTTTTCGCAAGTCCTCAATTGCAGACTAACGTCAACCTTCACTTTTTCCATCGGGCCGGCGCTCATCACACTCAGAACCGCCGGCAGCCATGCAGCAGGAAGGCGCGAATCCCCAGGAATGAAATGCATAATTTGCACAACATGAACAGCCGGTAATCGCCCATAGGGCAAGCCAAGGCCTGCAAGGAGAAGGCTCGGAGAATCTTCTAGGTGGACTGTCTGTGGAGGGCCTGATAAAACAGCCGCCCATAATCAAGGCCGGCGACAATGCTGCAGCCTGAGACGAGAACAAGAACGTGCATGGCCCATTCGGGGGAGAGCAGGACAACCGCCAAGAGGAAAAACTGGCCACAGGTGGTCAACTTCCCCAAGACTCGGGCATCCATGTCCTTAAACGCCTCCCACCTCTTGTGAAAGACGGCGGAGCAGACAGTGATCGCGACCATTATATCACGGGCAATCACCGGAAAGATCCACCAGAGGGAGAATTTGCCGGCGGAAACGAAGACCCAGAGGGCGACTGCAACAAACAGCTTGTCGGCAAGGGCGTCCAGCAATCCACCCTGCCAGCTTTCCACATGCCATCGCCTGGCAAGCCAGCCATCGAGAAAATCGCTTACGGCGGCGGCAATAATGAAGAGGATCCAGGACGGTTCCGGGAAAAAGGGCAGTAAAATCGTGAGAAGAAGGCGTATGAGGGAAAAAAGACTGGGTACGATAAAGGTATATCGCCTCATAAGGGGAATCTCTGCAGTGCTCTTGATAGGATCACCAAAACGACCGCCTGCCCGATAAGCCGGGGCAGGCCGGTCACTTCAGCCTTACTCCTTCCAGTCAGGGCGCAGATAAAGCTCCGTCAATTGCTTGCGGGAAACCGCGGCCGGCGCCTCGGTCAACGGACAGGTGGCCTTCTGCGTCTTCGGAAAGGCGATGACGTCCCGGATGGAGCTGCTGCCGGTGATGATCATCAACAGGCGATCAAGACCGAAGGCAATGCCGCCATGGGGGGGCGCACCCAATTCAAGGGCCCGCAGCAGGAAACCGAACTTATCCCTGGCCTCCTCCTCGCCGATGCTCAGGGCGCCCAGAACCTGCATCTGTACATCCTTCCGGTGGATACGTATCGAGCCGCCGCCAATCTCGGTCCCGTTCAGGACAAGGTCATAGGCCCGGCTATAGACGGAGGCGGGATCCTTGTCCAACTTCTCGATATCCTCATCCCTGGGAGCGGTAAAGGGATGATGCAGGGCCTGAAACCGCTTTTCCTTCTCATCATACTCCATGAGCGGGAAATCGGTCACCCAGACAAAATTGAAGACGTCCTTCGGCAACAGAGAAAGCCGCCGGGCAAGTTCCGACCTGAGTTCCCCCAGGACCTGACAGACCACGGCGGGCTTATCGGCGCCGAAGAAGAGCAGGTCGCCCTCCACCGCCCCCAGCGCCAGGGCTATCTCCGCCCGCTCCCCGTCACTGAAGAATTTGGCGATGGGTGACTGCCATTCGCCATCGGCCTTCATCTTCACCCAGGCCAGCCCCTTGGCCCCGAACTGCATCGCAAACTCGGTCAGACCATCCAGGTCCTTCCGGGAGAAGCCCGCACAGTTCTTGGCGTTAATGGCCCGAACGATCCCCCCTGCGTCGGCGATATCCCGGAAGACCTTAAAGCCGCAACCGGAGGCTATCCCCGTCAGATCAACGATCTCGAAGCCAAAGCGCATATCCGGCCGGTCGGTCCCGAAGCGGGCGATGGCCTGATCATAGGTAATCCGCTTAAAGGGCGGGGCCACATCCAGGCCACGGGTCTCCCTGAACAGGGAAGCAATCATCCCCTCGGTCACCGTGATGATCTGTTCCTCATCGACAAAGGAGAGCTCCATATCGATCTGGGTGAATTCCGGCTGCCGGTCGGCGCGCAAGTCTTCATCGCGGAAGCATTTAACAATCTGATAATACCGATCCATTCCGGCAATCATCAACAGCTGCTTGAAGAGCTGCGGCGATTGCGGCAGGGCGTAGAATTTTCCGGCATTCACCCGGCTGGGCACCAGATAGTCCCGGGCGCCTTCAGGGGTTGACCGGGTGAGCATCGGAGTCTCGATCTCCAGGAAAGCATTGCCGTTGAGATAGGTGCGGATAGCCTGCACGGCCTTGTGCCGGATAATCAGATTGGCCGCCATCTCCGGCCTCCGGAGATCAAGATAGCGGTATTGCAGCCGCAGGGTATCGGAGACCTCCACCTCCTCATCCAATGGAAACGGCGGGGTTTCGCTGGTATTTAAGATCCGCAGTTCATCCACGAGGATCTCAATCGCCCCTGTCGCCAGTTTCGGGTTGGCCATTTCGCCGGGGCGCAACACCACCCTGCCTCTGACGGCCAGAACCCATTCGCTGCGCAGCTGATGCGCCTTGGCATGGACCTCTTCACTGACGGCAGGATTGAAGACAATCTGCGTCAGCCCATGCCGGTCACGTAAATCAATGAAGATTACCCCGCCGTGATCACGCCTGCGCAGGACCCAGCCCATCAAGACAACTTCTTCCCCAACATTACCTGTACCGAGATCATTGCATGAATGTGTCCGGCATAAACTTCCCATTGATTCCATGATATTTATAAATCCGATTGAATTTGCACCATCTGGTGTCTTGTCCGTGTAACTGCACTAAAATAATGGGGACCGCTTACCTACCGGCGGCTGTCGCCTCAAGGAGCATCCGGAGTCCCTCATCCCCGAAAGGGATCTCCCGCTGTTCCTGGGTCGCCATGTTCCTGAGCATCCCCGCCTTTTTCGCAAGCTCTTCCTCCCCGATCATCAAGACATGGCGAGCACCGGCCTTATCAGCCTGTTTCATCTGGCTCTTCAGACTCCGGGCGTCGAGATCCATTGTCACCCGGGCGCCTGCCTTGCGCAGTCCCTGCATCAGGGAAAAGGCCAGCCGGGACGCATCCCCTCCCAGGCCGGCGATAAAGATGTCTATCTCCGCGGGGGGTTCGATCTTTTGCTCTTTCTGCAGCAGCAAGAGAACAAGACGTTCCATGCCCATCGCAAAACCTATCCCCGGCGCCTTCGGGCCGCCCAGCTGTTCGACCAGCCCGTCATACCGTCCGCCGGCGCAGACCGCCGACTGGGAACCGAGATCCGCAGTGATGAATTCAAAGGTGGTTCGGCAATAATAATCCAGGCCGCGGACCATGAACTTATTCAGGCTGTAGACAATGCCAAGCTGATCGAGTCCGTCCTGCACCGCCTGGAAATGGGTGGCGCATTCAGGGCAGAGATGCTCCTGAATGGACGGCGCGTCCGCCACAATAGCGCGGCAGTTCGGGTTCTTACAATCAAGGACCCGCAATGGATTGGTGACGCTCCTTCTTTTACAATCCTCACAGAGGGCGTCCTGCCGGGAACCCAGGAAGGAAAGAAGACTTTCCCGGAAGGCCGGGCGACAGGCGGGACAACCAAGCGAGTTCAACTCCAGGCTGACGTTCAGACCGAGTTCGGCCAGCAGCATGGACCCCATGGTCATAAGCTCAGCGTCCACACGCGGATTCGCCGAACCGAGGACCTCTGCATCCATCTGATGAAACTGCCGAAGCCGGCCCTGTTGCGGCCGCTCATGACGAAACATCGGACCGACGGTAAACAGCCGCTGCACCGGCTTCTGGACATAGAGCCCGTGCTCGATATAGGCCCGCAGGAGTGAGGCCGTGGCCTCCGGCCGCAGGGTGATCTGCTTGTCGATAAAGGTATACATCTCCTTCTCGACGATATCGGTCGTCTCCCCGATGGATCGGGCGAAGAGCTCGGTTTTTTCCAGTATCGGCAGCCGTATTTCCGCAAAATTAAACCGGGCGAAGACGTCCCGGGCCCGGTCTTCAACCTGTCGCCAGAGTTCGGTCTCGCCCGGCAGTATATCTTTAAAGCCGTTCAAGGCCTTGAGTTTCAAATCTTTCCCCTCCGAAGAACTGAAGTTCTTGCTGATTTGGCTAAATTCGTTCATACTTCATAAAAACTTGTAAGGATAAACGCAAATAGACAAAAATGTCAAGCACAGCGCTGCCGATACACCCGCATTTCATCCTCGGCGCCTATGATTTTCCCCCAAGGATGGTTATGGTTCTTTATGACTGTGCTTGACAATACCTGGTATGTATGCTATCGGATCCTCGGTTCAATGTAATTACTAAAGGAGTTTTCTAAAAGAAATGAAGTTGCCCTCTCTGACCATCGCTCGTCTCACCGCCCCTTTTCCCCTTATCCAGGGCGGAATGTCCATTCGTGTTTCCACATCAGCCCTGGCTGTACCTGTCGCTGATTGCGGTGGCATCGGGGTTATCGGGGGTTCAGGACTCCCGCCCGAAGAGCTGAAGCAGGACATCCTGAAGGCTAAAAGTGCGACAAACGGCATCATCGCAGTAAATATCATGTTTGCGATGAAGAACTTCTACAACCTGGTCATGAGTTCCATCGAGGCCGGGGTCGACATGATTATCACCGGGGCCGGTTTCTCCCGGGATATATTCAAGATCGGCAGGGAGCATAAGACACCGGTGGTGATGATCGTATCCTCCGCCTCCCTGGCCAAACTGGCCGAGAAGTTAGGTGCGGCGGCCGTGATCGTTGAGGCCAAGGAGGCCGGCGGCCACCTGGGCACGGACCGTCCGCTGCGGGAGATCTTCCCCCCTATCCGGGAGGTGGTAAAAAATATCCCCTTAATCGCCGCCGGCGGCATTACCAACGGCTATGAAATGGCCGAGATGATGGATCAATACGGGGCTGATGGCATCCAGATCGCCTCGCGGTTCGTCCTCAGTAAGGAGTGCGACGTCTCCGATAATTTCAAACAGGCCTACCTGAACGCCGGGAAAGAGGATATTGTCCTGACCACATCCCCGGTCGGTCTTCCGGGCCGGGCGATCAACACGCCTTTTCTTCAGGCCTTGAAGGCCGGCAAGGATGTCAGTTCGAAAAAATGCCCCGCTGTCTGTCTGAAAAAGTGCGACCACCACTATTGCATCACCGACAGGTTACTCAAATCACGGGACGGTAATATTGAAGAAGGCCTTGTCTTTTCCGGTGAAAACACCTACAAGATGAAAAGCATCTTATCTGTGGCCGAGATTTTCGAGCAATTCAAAAGTCAGGCTGAATCCGTGTACAAAGAAGGGCGGGGGTTTTTACCTCTCGCCTGAACTCCTGCCGCCCCGCCCATGGCCATTTCCAAAGCTATCGATTCTTCTCCTGCTCCAGACCCTCATCGCATCCCTGTAATTTTTGGCCCCTCCGATCATCCGATCACCGTCGACATGATCGACAGGGACGCCCTGTATGTCCTGCGCAAGTTGAATACAGCCGGTTTTTCCGGGTATCTGGTGGGGGGCGGTGTCCGCGATCTCTATATCGGCAAGACGCCTAAAGACTTTGATATCAGCACCGATGCCAGGCCCGGACAGATCCGGAAACTCTTTCCCAACAGCACGACCATCGGCAAACGTTTCAGGCTGGTGCAGGTCTTTTTCCCAAACGGCAAAATCATTGAAATCTCCACCCTGAGATCGTTGAGCGAACACGATCTGGAAGGACCGGAGGCGGTGCTGGCGCCCAACAATACCTTCGGCAGCCTTGACGAAGACGCCCAACGCCGGGATCTCACCATCAACTCACTTTTTTTTGAGATCGAGCAGTGCACAATCATCGACTATGTGAATGGAGTGAGAGATCTGGATAACTCCATTATCCGCATCGTCGGTGATCCCGAGAAACGCATCAATCGCGATCCCGTGCGGATATTGCGCGCCATCCGGCACAGCGCCCGTAACAACTTCACGATTGAGGCAAACAGCTGGCAGGCGATCTGCAACAACGCCCAAAAGCTCACGCTCTGCCCAACCTCCAGGCTGCGGGACGAGCTGCTCAAGGATCTGTACAGCGGGTCGGCTGCCGACTGGTTTCAACTGGCGGTAGAATCCGGTGTCTTTGTCAGCCTGTTCGGCATGTACAAGAAAATTCTCTTTCAAGCCCCTGCAAAAGGACCGTCATACAAGGACCAATTAACCAGGATATTTACAGTTATTGATCGACTCAACAGATTATTGGACCAGCAGAAACGCCCCAAGCCGACCCACTCCTTTATCCTCGCCTTGCTCCTTATCCCGTGGGCCAATGCCAGATACGACCTCTCGGAGCTGCAGTTGAAAGGACATGCCCTTTTTCATTTTTCCAAAAAGCTGCGGGAGGATCTCGACACCCATATCGGCCTCGAATTAAATCTTCGCCGGTCACTTCGTCAGGAGATGTCCACTCTTTTGACCAATCTGCCCATCTTTGTTCAGCATCACGCAAATAACAGCTGGCCGAAATGGCTTCGAAAAAAGAGCTATTTCAAGGATTGTTCTCTCTTTTTCCATTTTTACCAAGAGGCCATGACCGAACAGCCGATTCCCGAGATATCCGTCGATCACTTCAAGAGATTACCCAGACCGGAAAATCCAGCGCAGAGTGCTGAAAATATCGGTCATCGAAAAACCAAGCCGGCCTTCTCTCCGAAACGGGGGGGTGGCATCTTCGGATTTAAGAAGTAATCTCAATTACTACTGATTGTCATTACCACTCCAAGCGCCTAAACGGCCACTGCTTCACCATTTTCTCTCTTTTAATAAAATTCTCTACACATTCAATCGCTTAACTCAAACATAATATTTATTTATTATTTAAATAAATATTATTTAATTTT
Source organism: Deltaproteobacteria bacterium (assembly GCA_021779275.1). Lineage (GTDB taxonomy): Bacteria > Desulfobacterota > Desulfobulbia > Desulfobulbales > Desulfocapsaceae > CAIUQR01. The sequence continues at coordinate 7,852 of JAJYAX010000031.1, forward strand.
TTTCCATCCTTTTCTTTTGTTTTTGTTTGACATTTAGTATGGATTACCTCAATTAACAAATGTGGTTTACAAATCACTGAGATCCGGTCTTTGGATGCACAATTTGCACAGGGAGAATGCAAGTTGTTCGATCAGTAACAGAGAGCGGTTTCCCGGTTTTATCCTTTTTTATCGGCACACCCATGCCGGTACAATCGCGCAACGCGCAAAACGTTGTACAGCAACAGGAGGTTGATATGGCAGACACAGTAAACAAGACTCTGGTCCCGCGACTTGATCGACGCGGTTTCATCAAGGGTTGCACCATGGCTGCAGCTGCTTTGGGACTCTCGGAAACGATGGTCCCGAAACTTGTAGAGGCCGCAACTACAGCCCAACGTCCACCAGTAGTCTGGCTCCATTTTCAGGAATGCACAGGATGCACAGAGAGCCTGCTCCGCGCCTCTCATCCGGACCTGGGGCGGCTTTTGCTCGACATCATCTCGCTGGACTACCATGAGACGGTCATGGCGGCAGCCGGACATCAGGCAGAGCAGAATCTTAAAGATACCATCGAAAAATACAACGGCAAATTTGTCCTGGTGGTGGAGGGAGGCATCCCCACCAAAGACAACGGTATCTATTGTAAGATCGCCGGAAAGACCGCCATGGCGATCCTGGCGGAAGTGGCCCCGAAGGCCGCTGCTGTTATTGCCATCGGGACCTGCGCCACATTCGGCGGCGTGCAGGCGGCGGCGCCGAATCCAACCGGCTCCGTTGGCGTGCAAAGCCTGGTCAAAGGCCCGGTCGTCAACATTTCCGGATGCCCTCCCAACCCCATTGCTCTCCTGGGAACCATCCTGCATTTTCTGACCTTCAAGCGTCTGCCGGCCTTGGACAAACTCGGCCGCCCGCTCTTTGCCTATGGCCGCAGAAACCACGACCATTGCGAGAGACGGCCTCATTTCGACGAAGGCCGTTTCGTCGAACAGTTCGGCGACGAGTTCCACAGACAGGGCTACTGCCTCTATAAGGTCGGCTGCAAGGGCCCCGAGACCTTCGCCAACTGCCCAGCCGTTCGTTTTAACGATGTTGATGTCTGGCCGGTTAGTGTCGGACATGGCTGCATAGGATGCACTGAGCCGAATTTCTGGGACACCATGACTCCTTTCTATGAAAGACTGCCAAACGTGAAGATTCCCGGATCAGGAATAATTGCAGACGCCGACAGTGTCGGTAAAAAAGTTCTGGGAGTAACCGCTGCAGCTGTCGGTATTCATGCTGCGGTCGGGATTGGCAAACGTCTGGTCAAAGGGAAGAAAGAGGACGATAAATAGACTGCCTACGGGGAAGCATTATTTTTCCTGTACAGGCGGAGCACGATACAAGAAATATCTGCACCAGGAAGAGATGGAGACACCCTTCAGGTACATGATATTCCAATAATTTATGGAGGTTCAACACATGGCTCAGCGAATTACCATTGATCCTATTACCAGGATCGAGGGTCACTTACGAGTAGACGTAGAAGTAGATGGAGGCAAGGTCACGAAGGCATGGTCTTCCGGGCAGATGTTTCGTGGTCTGGAAATTATTCTCAAGGGTCGCGATCCACGGGATGCATGGCTTTTTGTTCAGCGTATCTGCGGTGTATGCACAACCGTACATGCCCTGGCCTCGGTCCGCGCCGTAGAAAACGCCTTAGGGCTTGCCATTCCGATCAATGCCCAGTACGTCCGG
>JAJYAX010000032.1 GCA_021779275.1 Deltaproteobacteria bacterium
CCGGCCTCTGCCGGGGTTTCTGTTGCTGGAAGAAGAACAGGAGAGACTTTCTCCCCTGTTCAACGCGATCTTTTCAACCCGGATTAATGGAATAACCATCAACGATATCCTGAACGGCGGGGAGCGGACGTCCCGCCCGGACACTGAAAAATGAGCATCACAGACGAAGAAAAAGTCAGCATCACCATCCTGCTGCCCGGGGGACGCCTCCCCGCGAATATTATGGAAACAGCCCTTGGGCTTGCCCGGAAATACCGGCTGGGCCTCTACCTTACCACCCTGCAGAACCTGCGGCTGCTTGATGTCCCCCTCTCCCTGCTGGAGGAGATCAAACGGCCTCTGGCCGATCTGGGGGCGGAGTTCAAGGCCCATGGCAGATTCCCCGTCCCGAGGGTCTGTGTCGGCATCCATCATTGCAAGCTTGGACTCATCGACACCGAGGCCTTAAGCCGCAGGATTCTAGCCCATTTCGCCGGAAAAAAAACGACCAAGGGAAAACTGAAGATCGCCATCGCCGCCTGCGCCATGGGCTGCCCCGGCATCGGCACCTCGGACATCGGCATTGTCGCCACCCGAAAGGGCTACGACATCTTCGCCGGCGGCAAGGGCGGAACCTACCCGAAGATCAGCAGACGGATTCGGCAGGATGTGACGGAAGATGAGGTCATCGAGACCCTGCAGACCCTCATCGACTTCCATGACCGGAAGACCGTCACCAAACAGCGGATGTATAAGCTGCTGGATGATCCGGAGTTTCCCTTTCCGGCAATCTAGCATCCCGGACGGCTACCCGCTTATCCAAAGCAGAAGGGATGATATCGCCTTGACCTGAACCCCGGCCGGAATTGAAGGAGCATTCATGCGTGAACAAACCCGTGTCAGCCACCCTCTCTACAATCTGCTCCCCACGGAAATCGAGGGCTTCGACGCTCTGGCGGAGTTGGCCTTTGATTTGCGCTGGTCATGGAATCATGCCACCGACGATGTGTGGCGGCAGCTTGATCCCGAACTCTGGGAAATCACCTATAACCCCTGGGTGGTCCTGCAGACGGTCTCCCGCGACCGTATTGAGCGGGTCCTGGCCGATCCTCTTTTTCGCAACAAGGTTGACGGCCTGGTGCAGATCAGGCGGAAATCCGTGGAAGCACCAGCCTGGTTTCAACAGAATCATCCAAAATCTCCGCTGACCTGCTGCGCCTATTTCAGCCTGGAATTCATGTTGAGCGAGGCCCTGCCCATCTACTCGGGCGGACTCGGCAATGTGGCAGGCGACCAGCTGAAGGCCGCAAGCGACCTGGGGATTCCGGTGATCGGTGTCGGACTCCTGTATCAACAGGGCTATTTTCGCCAGGTCATCGACCAGCACGGCGAGCAAGAGGCGACCTTCCCCTTTAACGACCCCGGACAGCTGCCGGTCACGCCCCTGCGCCAGGCCGACGGTGAGTGGTTACGGCTGGAGATAGCGCTGCCGGGCTATTCGGTCTGGCTGCGCGCCTGGCAGGTTCAGGTGGGCAGGGTCAAACTCTATCTGCTGGACAGCAACGACGCGGCCAACTACCCCGCTCATCGCGGGATCACCGGTGAGCTGTACGGCGGCGGGCCGGAGATGCGTCTGAAGCAGGAACTGATCCTGGGAATCGGCGGCTGGCGGCTGCTGGGCGAGCTGGGTCTCCAGCCGGAGGTCTGTCACCTGAATGAAGGGCATGCGGCCTTTGCCGTGCTGGAGCGGGCTCACAGTTTCATGTTGGAGAACGATCAGCCCTTCGAGGCGGCGCTGGCCGCCACCCGGGCGGGGAACCTGTTCACCACCCACACGGCGGTGGAGGCCGGCTTTGACCGCTTTCCCCCGGCCTTGATCGAACGTTACCTCGGCGGCTATGCCGAGCAGAAACTGGGAATTTCCATCCACGATCTCCTGGCCCTGGGCCGCAGGGACCCCAATGACGCCGAAGAAAACTTCAACATGGCTTATCTGGCCATCCGGGGGAGTGGAGCGGTGAACGGCGTCAGCAGGTTGCATGGAGAGGTCAGCCGCAATCTCTTTGCGCCCCTTTTTCCTCACTGGCCGGCGGCCGAGGTCCCCGTCGGATATGTCACCAACGGCGTCCATATGCCGACCTGGGAATCGGCTCCTGCCGACGATCTCTGGACCGCGGCCTGCGGCAAGGACCGCTGGCTGGGGACAATGCAGACGCTGAAGGAGGACATTGCCTCCATCCCGGAGGCCGACCTCTGGCAATTTCGCCTGGCCACCAGTAAAACACTCGTTACCTACGCCCGCGAGCGCCTGTCCCGGCAGCTTGCCGCCTCCGGTGCGTCGTCCAAAACGGTGGAGCGCGCCAGACATTTTTTTGACCCCAACAGATTGATCCTGGGCTTCGCCCGGCGCTTCGCCGCCTACAAAAGACCCAACCTGCTGCTGCATGACCCGGATCGCCTGCTGCGAATGCTCACCAATCCCGAACGGCCGGTGCAGCTGATGATCGCCGGCAAGGCCCATCCGGAAGACCGGGCGGGCCAGGCCCTGATTCATGAATGGATACAATTCATCCGCCGGTCGGACGCCCGGGCCCATATCGTCTTTTTAAGCGATTACGACATGCTGCTCTCGGAACAGCTGGTGCAGGGGGTCGACGTCTGGATCAATACGCCGCGGCGCCCCTGGGAGGCCTGCGGCACCAGCGGCATGAAGGTGCTGGTCAACGGCGGCATCAACCTCTCGGAGCTGGACGGCTGGTGGGCCGAGGCCTATAACCCGGAGGTGGGGTGGGCGCTGGGAGATGGTCGGGAGCATGGCGACGATCCGGCCTGGGACGCCGTCGAGGCCGAGGCGCTCTACAGCCTGCTGGAGAACGAGGTTATCCCGGAATTCTATACCCGGGATGAAAACGGCATCCCCTCCGCCTGGGTCAAGCGCATGCGGGCCAGCATGGCCCGGCTCACCCCACGCTTCTCCGCCAACCGTTCGGTCCGCGAATATACAGAGAACTACTACCTGCCGGCCGCAGCCGCCTATCATTTACGCAGCGCCGGCAGGGGCACAGCCGGCAGACAGCTGGTCGATTGGCGCCAGCGTCTGGAACAGAACTGGCCCGTGCTGCACTTCGGCGAGGTCAGGGTCGACAGGCGGGACGAGCTGCACCTCTTTCAGGCCCAGGTCTATCTGGGCGACCTCGATCCCGAGGCGGTGGAGGTGGAGATCTATGCCGATGGAAGAGACGGCGGCGGACCTCTGCGGCAGCAGATGCAGCACGTGCGCCGACTGGCAGGCTCCGTGGGAGGCTATGCCTACAGCGCGGCCGTGCCTGCGGACCGTCCGGCGACGGACTATACGGCGCGGGTGATACCCCGATGTCCGGGCCTTGCCATCCCTCTGGAAGCCCCGCGGATACTTTGGCAACGATGAGTCGATAAAAGAGAACAGAGCCACGTTTTTTATGACCCGCCGGAAGCTCCCAGACGCCGATGGCGCAGATACTCGATCAGCCCCGGCAACAGCGAAATGGCAATGATCACCATCACCGTCAGCGTAAAATTGTGCTTGACGACAGGAATATTCCCGAAGAAATACCCTCCCAGCAAAAACGAGCTGACCCAGAGCAGGGCGCCTGCAATGCTGAAGCAGATAAATTTCAGATAGTTCATTCCGCCAAGTCCGGCGACGAAGGGCGCAAAGGTCCTGACAATGGGCACAAACCGGGCGATGACGACCGTCTTGCCGCCGTATTTTTCATAGTAGGAATGGGTCTTGTCCAGGTACTGTTTTTTCAGGACCCGGGCATCGTCGGTGAACGGCAATTTGCGGCCGAGAAGCCTGCCGAACCAGTAGTTGACCTGATCGCCCAGCAGAGGAGCGATGCAGAGAAGCACAAACAGGACCTTGATCCGCAGCCCGCCGCCCGCCGACAAGGCCCCCGCCGCAAAGAGCAGGGAGTCCCCCGGCAGAAAAGGGGTGACGACGAGACCGGTCTCGCAGAAGACGATCAGAAAGAGGATGGCATAGGTCAGGATTCCATACTGCTGAAAGATCTCGACCAGATGCACATCCAGATGCAGAAACAGATCGATAAACGATTTAATAATGTCCATGTGTCCCCACCCCAATCCGCGATACAACTGAAAAGAGCCTTCTTCAAGAGAAGAAGTACAATCACCAAAGAGCCTTCGACGCGCCGCACCCTAGCATATCATCTTCATGTTTTCAACACCATAAGAAGAATCGCCCTGCACCATTACAGTTTTAAAATCTCTTCTGCTATTATGATAATTCGTGTTGACATTCTTTCGGAAAGCCATTCAAATAACACCGATTAATGACTTGATTATCCTGCATAAGCAGATCTCAGGAAGCCATACGTACATAATAACAACTTTTAACCGATGCCGATCCCCTCATGTCTGATTCAGCCGTTATCCATCTTCTGCAATCCATTCCCGACAATCAGTCCGTTACAATAACCTTTTTGACAACGGTCGGCAGGACGGTGCATCTTGATTGCAGGTATAAGGAAGGGATAGTCCCCCCGCGCTTTTTTCTGGTTTTCCCCTCCGGAGTCCTGCCCAAAGAGATCGATATGCCGCAACAATGCCTTATCTCCATCCACGGCAACGATGAAGACACGGTTTCGCCCTCCTTTAACGCCAGGATCGAAGAACGCATCAATGATCAGACCCTGGAGCTTACCGCCACAAAGAATGTTGATCCGACAGCCCTCCGCGACTTCTTTCGGGTCCCCCTGAATACGCCGGTTACACTGCGAGTTGCGGAGGAATCCAGCAAAGATCCTGCGGATCAACGGTTGGTGAAGGGAGAGACGCTTGATCTCTCAGGCTCTGGGGCCCTGACTCTTTTTAACGAAGAAATCCAGGAGGGGAAGCACCTGCACATAATCCTGGATCTCCCCGCCCCCCAGGCCTCCGTCTCATGTCAGGGGCACGTCGTCCGAGCCCGAAGAGTCCGGAGGGGGCGATGGCAGATCTCCCTGCGTTTTGATCATATTACCAACAAGCTCAGGGACATCATTATCTCAAATTGCCTTTATGCCCAGCGGAAGCAGCTCGAAAAGGGCCTGCGGCCGAACTCCTGACAGGCCTGTTTTTCTGAAAACGCCTATCGATAATGGACCTATGAACAGAAGACTCCCCGCGGAATGGGAACCGCAGGACGGCATCCTGCTCGCCTGGCCCCGCCAGGACGGCGACTGGCAACCCTACCTTGATGAGGTGGAACCGGTATTCATCGAAATAGCCAAAGAGATCAGCCGGTTTGAGCGGGTCGTGATCATAGCCCCCGATCAGGAAGCCCTGCGGAAGACCCTCCATGCCAGAGGGGCCGAGATGGACAGGGTCGAGGTCTTCGAGATCCCCAGCAACGACACCTGGAGCCGTGATTTCGGCCCGATCACGGTGCTGGAGAACGGAGAGCCCCTGCTGCTGGATTTCGGCTTCAACGGCTGGGGTCTCAAGTTCCCGGCGGACCGGGACAATAGGGCAGGCAGGAACCTGCATGGCGCCGGGGCCTTCGGTACGGTCCCGCTCACGACCGTCGGGCTGATTCTTGAGGGAGGAAGCATTGAAAGCGACGGCCGGGGAACGCTTCTCACCACGGCTGAGTGTCTGCTGGGGCCCAACCGGAATCCCCATCTCTCAAAAAACGATATTGAATCCGCCCTGGCCCGGCATCTCGGAGCCGACCGCATCCTCTGGCTGCGCCATGGCTACCTTGAGGGGGACGACACCGACTCCCATATCGATACCCTGGCCCGGCTCTGTCCGGACGACACCATCCTCCATGTCTCCTGTAACGACCGCCAGGACCGGCACTATGGGGCCATCCGGGCGATGACGGCCGAGCTGCAATCGTTCAGGACCCGCGAGAATCTGCCCTACAGGCTGCTGCCGCTCCCCTGGCCTTCTCCCAGATATGACGAGAACGGGGTTCGTCTCCCGGCGACCTACGCCAATTTCCTGGCGATCAACAGCGCGGTTCTGGTGCCGACCTACCGTGACGCCAATGACGATACGGCGCTCGCGGCCGTGCAGCAGGCCTTCCCCGGCCGCGTGGTAATAGGCATCCACTGCCTGCCGCTCATCCGGCAGCATGGGTCGCTCCACTGCCTCACCATGCAGATTCCCCAAGGAGTATTGGCATGAAATCCCTGAACGTGGCGCTGGTGCAGCAATCCTGCGGAGAAGACAGAGAGGCCAACCTGAACAAGAGCATTGCGGCAATCCGCCGGGCGGCAGGCATGGGCTCCCGACTGGTTGTCCTCCAGGAACTCCATACCGGCCCCTATTTCTGCCAGAGCGAAGACCCCCGCTGTTTCGATCTGGCCGAACCGATCCCCGGCCCCACCACTGAGAGGCTTGGCTCCGTCGCCCGGGAATGCCAGGTGATCATCGTCGCCTCCCTGTTTGAAAGGCGCGCGCCCGGGCTGTATCACAACACCGCGGTGGTGCTGGAAAATGACGGCAGCATCGTCGGCATCTACCGGAAGATGCACATCCCCGACGATCCCGGGTTCTACGAAAAATTCTACTTCACCCCCGGGGACCTGGGTTTCAGGCCGGTTGCGACCTCGGCCGGCAGGCTGGGCGTCCTGGTCTGCTGGGACCAGTGGTACCCGGAGGCGGCCCGGCTCATGGCCCTGGCCGGCGCCGAACTCCTCATCTACCCGACCGCCATCGGCTGGGATCCCTGCGACCCGCCGGAAGAACAGGGCCGCCAGCGGGACGCCTGGATCACCATACAGCGAGCCCACGCCGTCGCCAACGGCATCCCGGTACTGAGCGTCAACCGGGTCGGCTTCGAACCCGCGCCCGGCAGGGCCGACCAAGGCATCACCTTCTGGGGCAGCAGCTTTATCGCCGGTTGCCAGGGCGAGATCCTGGCCCAGGCCGGCACCGTAAACGAGCACCTCCTCACGGCCGGGATTGACCTCACCAGAAGTGAACAGGTGCGCCGCCTCTGGCCGTTTTTCCGGGATCGGCGCATCGATTCCTATCAGGACCTGCTGAGACGGTACTGCACCTGACATTCAGGCCCTGTCCGTTGACCGTCGTACACCTTGCGCCTTCAATGTGTAATCAGATATGTCAGGGCGGTCTGCCTCTTCCGGTTGTCAACCTGCTGCACCGCCATGAAGAGGGCCTTCCTGCTGCCGACAAAGACACAGACCTGCCTGGCCCTTGTCAATCCCGTATAGATCAGATTCCTGAACAGCATCTTGAAATGCTGGGTGGCGACGGGGATGATGACCGCCTCGAACTCACTCCCCTGGGACTTATGGATGGTGATCGCGTAGGCAAGGGATATCTCCGTCAGGTCCTCCCTCGCATAGGCGAGAGGAGCCTGGCCGCCGAACTGGATGAGGCAGCAGAAATTTTCCAGATCAATGGCCGTGATCCTGCCGATATCCCCGTTGAATACACCCAGGTCATAGTTATTGCGGGTCTGGATGACCCTGTCCCCCTCCCGATAGAGACGATCTCCGATCCTGATCTCTTTTTTTCCCTGCTGTTCAGGATTCACCGCCTCTTGGATCGCGGCATTGAGGTTCAGCGTCCCCAGGCTGCCCCTGACCTGGGGAGACAGGATCTGGATCTCGATATCCCGGCCGAAATATTCCGGAATGGTCTTCGTATAGAGGCGCTTCACCATATCCAGACCGGTCAGGCCATAATGCAGGGAAGACCAGGGATGCAGGGACTTCACCATGGTCTTCAGTTCCGCCAGCTCCCCTTGCGCCTGATTGAGCTGCAGGAGATCGACGTGCCGGAACTTCCCGGGTATCTTCAGGATGGGGGCGTGGATTTCGCCCGCATCCCTGAATTCCTGCACCAGAAGGTCCTCGATCATCAGGACGTCCTCTTCCCGTTTCATACGTCCGGTGAAGGTCTCTCCGGTCTGGAGGATCTGTTCCTGGCCGGTGGTCAGGGTCTGCCTGATGGCGGATTTTGCCCGGCCCAGGAAACGTACCTGCTCCTGGGTCGCCTCCTCGGCATCGATAAAGAGACAGCCGACCTTCTCCCGCCAAAGGGTAGGCCTGTGGAAGGGGGATTCAATCCTCGGGACCTGGCCCTTGTTGATCTGATGGGCGAAACGGATGATCAGATTTTCCTCCGCCTGCCTGAAGACCCTGGTTAATCTGAAACGGGGAACCACGTGCGCCGCCAGCAGGTCGGAGAGGACGTTCCCGGCCCCGACGGACGGTAACTGGTCCGGGTCGCCGATAAAGAGGACCTGGGCCTCCCGGGGGACGGCCTTCAGAAGCGAGGCGGCAAGGCTGATGTCCAGCATGGAGCATTCATCAATTATCAGAAAGTCGGCAGAAAGCGGGTCGTCCTCCGATTTCTTAAAGCCGTTCTTCTCAGGCGTCCATTCCAGCAGACGGTGAATGGTCCTGGCCTCGGAGCCGATCACCTCGCTCATGCGCTGCGCCGCCCTGCCGGTCGGCGCCGCCAGCACCACATGTTTATGCATGGCCTGCAGCAGTTCCACCAGGACCCTGGTCGTGGTCGTCTTGCCGACGCCGGGGCCGCCGGTCAGGATGGAAAATGATCGGGCGGCAATACCTGCGACCGACGCCTGTTGCTCTGCGGAAAGGATAACGCTCCGCCTTTCACAATACCTCTCCAGCCAGGCGGTAATACGGTCCCGGTCAACAGCCACCGGTTGGCCTATCCATTGCCTCACCCTTTCGGCAACAGAGCGTTCAGCAAAGTAGAGGGAATTGGCGTAATAGGCGGCGACCTCCCGCCCCTTTTCATCCGGCAGAACCTGTTTCCGCACCTCGCCTGCAGCAATCAGGGAGGAGACGATGGCCGTTATCTGCTCAGGCGCTCCCGTCTCCAGCAGCTCCCGCACCTCCTTGATGATCTGCGATTCGAACAGAAAACAATGCCCCTGGTCCCGGGCCGCCGCCAGCACGTGTTTGACGCCCGCCTCGATGCGGGGAACCCCGTCTTTTTCAAAGCCCATGCTCAAGGCTATCCTGTCGGCTGAAAAAAAGCCGATGCCGTAGATATCCCTCGCCAGTTGATAGGGATTTCCAGACACTTTGCTGATCGCCTCCGCGCCGTAGGTCTTGAAAATCTTGACGGCATAGAGGGTGCTGATCCCGTAGCCCTGCAGGAAGATCATCACATCCCTGACGGCCCGGTGTTCCTGCCAGCTGTTTTTGATATCCACGAGTTTTTTTTCGGCTATCCCCGGCACCTTCAGGAGTTCGTCGATATTTTCCTCGAAGACCTGCAGCGTCGCCTCCTTAAAGAAGCTCACTATCCTGTAGGCCGTCTTCGGTCCCACGTTTTTGATGAGTCCCGAGCCCAGGTATTTTTCCAGCGCGGCGCTGGTGGCCGGTTTTTTCTCGATTGCCCGCTCGGCCTTGAACTGTTCTCCATGTTGCGGGTGGTGCGTCCAGGTACCGTAAAACTCCATGGAGCTGCCGGCAAAGACCCTGGCCTGATGGATAACCACGGTTACCAGTTTATGCGGTTCATTGAAGGGCGCGACCTTCAGCACAGTCCAG
>JAJYAX010000033.1 GCA_021779275.1 Deltaproteobacteria bacterium
GAGGGCTCCGGCGACAATCACAAAGGCTGCGCCGATCACCGGCCGGTAAACAAACCAGGCGATGCCGATGGTGATACAGGAAAAGACCCCGGCGACAAGAACTGAGATGAGCTTGGTCCCCGCGCCGACAAGCGATCCAAAGAACGGGACCACATCGGCAAAGACCGCCAGGGGCGAAAGAATCAGGCCCACCCCCATGGCCATGAGCAGAAAGCCTCCGGCCCGCAGCCCCCAGGTCAGGAGGGTGTTGGTCTGTTGCGCCTTCCGAAACATGGCCTCGGCGGGATGCATTCCCATCTCCAGCAGCTCAATGGTCCCGCCGACCGAGGTTGTATACGGGGCAAAGCTCGACCCCGTCTGGCGGGCCACCAGGCTGATATCCGCAGGCAGGATGACCCGGTATTTGATGCGCAGATCCCCGACCAGCGGGGCCTCGGGATCAGCCCCGAGATAAAATCCATCCGCCTGGCGATGTATTTTGCCCTGCACATTCTGCGGCGTCTTGATCTCCGGACCGAGCGTCAGAGGGGTTGCATTGCTGAGTTTCCGAATCAGGAAATCCGGCAGGTGGAAGGCTCCCAGCCGGACATCGCCGGCCAGGATTGTCCGGGATTCATAGGCCATCCGGGCCGGATTAGCGTGACCTTCGGGTTTTTTGAAATTTCTGGAATTAATAGCCCTTCCCGCCCATTCCTTGGCGTAGCTGTAGGTGGTGACGGTTTCCTCGCCGCCGCCGAAACTCTTCTTGGTCTCACTCCGGCTCAACTCCTTCCATTGGTACATCTCCACGTCACGGATCAGCGTGATGGCCCGGGCCTGCACCCCCAGTTCATGGTCCAAAAGGATTGCCCCGGTATCCGCCCGGCCGGCTACATGGACCAATTTTCCTTCATTGCCGGAGTCTACCCTGTCCGAGGCAACGGACAGGACTACCCCGCCCCCTTCCTTCAGGGTCTTGTACCGTGCGACCGCCCTCCCCTCATTCCAGAAGAGCAGGCCGAAGGCCACCGCCATCAGCACCAGACCAACGACGATCCCCTTGAAGGCGCCGCCGATGCGACCGAACCAGGACCTGCTGCTCACCTCGGTATAACTGTCTCCCTCCATAGTCTACCTCCCCCTTCTCGAATAATTCCTCGTCGCTGTCCGCTCTTCACCCCATTCTCTGTCTCTTGTGTTTGCAATATACCGGGGTCACCTCACCCCTCCTCCTGATTTTTCTCCAGGATATCCAATTGCTGAAGAAGGTCTGCAAGATAGTTTTCCGTACTCATTAACAGAAGCCGGGCGCTGTATGCACCGGGATTCTTCCGGTAATTTTCCCGGGACTCAGCCAGTATGGCCTCGGTCTTTTCTATCTGCTCCTTGAGGGAGTCAATGTCGTTCATCATAACGTCCATGGAAGGGTTGAACTTCGCGGGCCAATGTTCACTTGCTCCCCGGATCCGCCATTCTTCCCAGAAACAGAAGGGCATGCGTCCGGTTGTCCCGGATGAGGAAGATAAACGGATGGTCGGCGCGAAATTCCGGGGTCTTGAAGACAGGGATGGACTTGGTGACCATCTCAACGGCTGTGGCCGCCGCCGCCTCTGTCCCTTCTTCGTTAACCTCAACAAAGGCCTTGTGGACAATCTGCCCGATCCAGAGATCGCCTTTCGCAGGTCCCATCCCGCTGAAATCGGCTGTGCCGGCGGCAAAGGCCTCCTGCATGCCGAGTTTTTTAAAGGGCGCCACTAAATCGTAGCTGGTCTCAAGCCTGAATTTCGGCAGATACAGCTCAACGCTCTGAGCCGGTTGTCCATCCAGTCCGGCCAACCAATCCCGCAGACCCTCTGCGCTTACCTGTTTTTCGACCGCGGCCAGACCATCCCTGGTATTCGGGAGCAGGATGACCATTGACAGGGCGCCGCCCTTATATGGGATTGCGATGGCCTGGAAGTCCTTCTCGGTCAGGAGCCGGAAAGAGCCCTTCCGGTGCATGAGTTGAACCTTGGTCTGTCCCTCCCCCGCCAGGAAGAAAGGGGCCTCGGAGGTTTGATTCTTCTGAAACTGATCCTCCCATGTCCCCTTGAAATAAATCGCATTGAGAAGGACGCAGACCGAATCCGCATTCAACTCCTCCAGTATCTTCGGTATCTTTCCTTCCGTCTTTTTCTTGACCCAGTCATTGACCTCCTGCAATCCTCCGGAGAAGATCTCGGCATCATAGTTGGTTCTCATGGTCGTTATGAAGGAGTCACTGAGGCCGCCTCCGGTCAGAGCCAACCCGTTTGCAATATCGAGTTTCTGCCCGGATTCCCGAACGGCGGCCATCAGTTCGGTGTTCAGCAGGTGAAACTGAGCATCCAAGGCGGCACCGCCAAGCTGAAAATGGAGAACGGTCTTCATCTCAGAAGCGGTGTTCCCGCGGGCGCCGGCATAGGTCATGCCGAGGGCGGTGGAGACGCTGTAGGGAGAAAAGAAGACATTGCCTTCCTTCCTGCCGAGTTCCTGATACATCTGAACGCCGAAGGCATCATTGTCGTCCACAAACTGCTGCTGAAGGGCCGGTCCCGGAGCAGCCGTAACGGATCCGGCAAAGGATGCCGTGAGCATGGCGGCACCCAACAAACCGGCTGACACTGCACGTACTATTCTGTTCATTTTCTCCTCTCAAAGATAAGTTCATCGATGATAATACTTATGTCTGATTTGTGCCGGAAAATCAAGACCTACGTTCGTACCTTACAATCTGTTTTCTTGTTTTTTCAAGAAGACGGATTGTCCAAAGGTTCTTATCCAGCTCAGCTGGGTTCGAAAAGGCTGGACTCCATCGATCACGTTGATTGGCCGGCGGGGCAAATTTTAGAAAAATGTTAGAGATTGATGCTATATTTGGACCGGAAGAGGTAAGGAGAAGCTCGTATATCTACCGGACGATGGCAATTGGCAAGGAGGTGATGCCTATGATTGGCTAAGGATAATGATTGCTCCGGTACCAAACCGCCGTTCTCATAAAAAGAACTGCAATTTTTTCTAACTCACTTTCAGGAGGCTAACATGTCAAACCGTAGAGCACTTTGCGTTGGGATCAACGTTTTCAAGAACTATCCCGGCAGCACCTTGCACGGATGTGTCAACGACGCCAACCAGATGGTCGGTATTCTGGAGAAATATCTAGGATTTACCGCGGGAGACATCAAGGTGTTGACCGATGCCCAGGCCACCAGGCAGGCGATCATCTCTGAGTTGACTACCATGGTCAGCGGAGCCAAGACCGGCAAGTACAGCTACCTGGTGTTCAGCCTGTCGAGCCACGGCACCCAGGTGCCCGACAAGAACGGAGATGAGGCCGATCATTATGACGAGGCTTTTTGCCCCCATGACCTGGCGGAAAAGAGCGGCCAATGGGATCCGAATCACGTTATCGTCGACGACGAACTGCACGATCTCTTCGCGCAGGTCCCCGACAACGTCCTCGTAGAGGTGTATCTGGACACCTGCCACTCGGGTACCGGCATGAAGGCCATGGACCTCATGCCGAATCGCCGCATCCGCTATATCGCGCCGCCGTCCATGGCCGCCTGTGAGCAGGTAATGTCCCTCATGCCGCGCGGTCTGCGTCGCCGTGTGACGGAAAAGGCCGCCAAGAACGTCATCCTCTGGGCCGCCTGCCGGGCCAATCAGACCAGCGCCGATGCCTATATCGGCGGCAGCTATCATGGCGCCTTCACCTATTACTGGGTTAAGGAAACCGTCGCCGCCAACAACGACATCTCGCGGAAAAATCTGCTCATAAAGGTGAACGCGGATCTCAAGGCCAATCATTATTCGCAGGTAGCCCAGCTTGAGTGCCCGGCCACTCAGCGGGAGCGGGGAATCTCCCCCAAATAGCCAGAGCGGAACGGTGCGGTGAGAAGCGGACCGCACCGTTCAACTATACATAGCGTCATAAATAGTTGCGCAATTTGGAAGATAAAAATCGACAATTTTGGATTGTTGTAGATGACGGATACAAAATTCAATCTGCCGTCATATATAATTCCCGCCGACAGCTCGCTTAACCCGACTCACGCCCGCAAGCTGCTGCGTTGTTACCGTGTCAGGCCCTGCCTTTTAATGATTCATTCAGACTTATCTTTTCTTTCCTGCCCTTCGAAGCATACCAGCGCCCACCATTATCCCTGTTCCGAAGAGGATCAAAGTGGCAGGCTCTGGAACAGAAGGAACTTGACTAAGCGCTTTTGGCGGAGGAACTATCAGCAGGGAATCCGGAGCACTTCCCAATCCAAAAACAGCAGTATCTTGGATGTCGGCATTCGTGAAGGTACCTCCTGAAATGGTGAAGGTGAAGGTTGCCGGGCCGCCTACAAGAAGTCTATTATTCAAACTATTAGTAGTTTCATCACCTTTATAGATCGAATACTCTGCATTACCAACCAATTTGCCTTTAAATGTCCCTGGAAAACCAGTCAGGGGACTTCCTGATGGAAGCGAATTGTTTCCCGTAGTGCCAAGTCCGAAACCATAGGCTGAACCCGTAGAGGCTATGAAGTCGTTCGCATTAAAGGTCTTGTACTGCCATGTACCTGGATTCGTGAGTGCATCTAGGTTATAGTTTGATTTATAAAGTGTATCATTTCGACTTTTGACCCCTTTATAGACGGTCCCCGTGGCAGATGTCAGTGTTAATGTCGGACGGATGCCATTCTGAACGATATCAAAAAAGAAACTGCTGAGCGCATCGTTATAAGCTGTGCTCGAAACCGAAGAAGTGTTATTGAGAATAATAATTAAATTATTTCCGGTGATTGACATATCAGCAGAAAATTGCACACTGGTTCCCACATCCGATTTCCCCATTCCTGTAATAGTCGTCGCAACAGATGGAGAAGTCAAAGAAAGCAACAACAGAATTACAACGACGGAAAATCTTACAATTTTCAATAGATGCTACCTACAATATTGATATTTAAATAGTCGATTTCCAAGATGCTATTCTGCACCCTTAACTATTTAGCAAAATTTGTGCCCAAAGAAACAAAACATAACCAAGGAAGATTGAACAAAATATGCCACAAAATTTCCGGATAATCAAACAATTGCTTCCAACAATCAACAATTACTATCCGACAATCCGGAATTTCGTCCAATCCAGAGAAGATGGTTGTCGGATCTCATTCTTCACGATCAGACCTGTTTCGCCATTCATACTATGCGCTTTTTGTCTTGAGGGCAGGTTTCTCTGTGCGTGTGCAATACGAGGGAATGAAACAGGAAAGTATGATTGAATGTTGGAAACAACCTGGAAACAAAAAACGGGAGCATGGATAATTCCATGCTCCCGTTTTTATGTATAACTACTGGTCGGGGCGGTAGGATTCGAACCTACGGCCTCCTGCTCCCAAGGCAGGCGCGCTAACCAGGCTGCGCTACGCCCCGACGCTAAAGATGAAAAAAGCCCGATTCGAAAATCGGGCTTGAAAGGTCTGGCTCCCCGGGACGGGCTCGAACCGCCGACAAGGTGGTTAACAGCCACCTGCTCTACCTACTGAGCTACCGAGGATGATAAATACTCCGGCATGCCTCAACTTTTTCAAGATGGAAGCACCGCACAAACCGCAGGCCGCACGCAGTGGCACGAGTCTGAACCGCCGGATTCTTGTAGCGCGTGAATATAAACAGGTGAGGTTGCGGTGTCAATGTTTTTTTTCCCTAGATCCCACTTCAAACCAGGACAAGAACATACCGGCGCCGTCCTATTTATTCCGCGTCCGTTGCATGGCCTTCATTGCCTGCTCCAACTCTTCATCGCTGACCTCGGAGGAACCGTCCTGGGCATTGTTCTTTCCGGCCTTCTGCCGCAGCATCGGATTCATCTGTCCCATTTTTTTGGCTCCCTCAGGGTCCTTCAACATCGTCATGGTCTGTTGGGCCATGGAACGGGCCATGGCATCCCCCTCGGGATCAACCTGCGGGGTAATGCCTGCCGGGAGCTCAAAATATTTTGCATCCGCAGATCCTTTTTTGACCTCCGTCGCCGCCTTCTGCATCGAAATTCCCATTATTTTCGTATCTATCTTCAGGGGTATCCCGGTCTCATGGATGGAATAAACGGTGGAGCCCATGACGGTCGCCCGGTCACAGTCATAGCCCAGGATCTTTTCGGCGTTTATCTCCAGCTTTCCGCCCATGCCGCTGGTCACGTTGACACCCATCTCCTTGGCGTTTTTCATGACCTGGTCTTTTTCCGCCGAGGACAGCTTGTTATATTCTTCAATCATGTACTTTTGTGGGTTTACGCTTTTTTTGCCGGTCTTTTTCACCAGATCGAAGGTGTACATCCAATCAGGGTTCAGGATATTGATGGTGTCGATCTGCATGCTCTTCCCCATCATGGTGTTGACCCCCTTATGATAGGTGGCGCTCTCCTTTCCATAATCCCTGATATACAGCGCCTCCGTTCCGTTCTCGGTGCCGCTCAGCGTATACTGTATCGTGGCCTTTTCAAAAGGCAGCTTGCGCTCCCAGGGATTGTTTTCCGACGCCACGGCGGCAAGCGGCAAGAGAAGTACCGCTATGATTGTCAAAACAGTTTGCATTTTCTTCATGTTCTTTTCCCCCATTAATTTTTTTTTGTTTTTTCCCGGATAACACATCCCCGGTTATTTTTTCTTCTCTTCCCGGTGTATCGGGAAGGGTCCCCAGCTTTGGGCCACCGGCATGATCTCAATCGCATTGATATTCACATGCTGTGGTCTGCTTGCCGCCCAATAGATGGTTTCGGCGATATCAGCGGCGCTGAGCGGCGTCATCCCGGCATAGACGGAATCGGCCCGGTCCTTGTCCCCATGGAAGCGGACCACCGAAAACTCGGTCTCGGCCAGCCCCGGTTCGATGTTGGTCACCCGGACCCCGGTGCCGTGCAGATCGGCGCGCAGATTCATCGAAAACTGCCTGACGAAGGCCTTGGTCCCGCCATAGGCATTTCCCCCGGGATATGGCCAGTTGCCGGCCACCGATCCCAGGTTGATGATATGCCCCTGCCGGCGTTCGACCATGCCGGGAAGGACTGCCCTGGTCATATACATCAGGCCTTTGATATTGGTATCCACCATGGTCTCCCAATCATCGAGATCAGCTGTTTGAGCCGGTCCCATCCCCATGGCCAGACCGGCATTGTTCAGCAGGATGTCGATCTTTCCGAACTCCTCCGGGAGTTCTTTGTACATCTTCCGGACCATCTCGTTGTCCCGGACGTCAAAGACAGCAAGATGAACGGGTGTGCCGGCCAGCTTCCCGGCCAGCTCTTGGAGGCGCTCCTTTCTTCTGCCGCACAGAATAAGCCGCCAGCCATGAGACGCAAACAACTCGGCGCAGGCCTTGCCGAAACCGGATGTCGCACCGGTTATCAGGATAGTATTCATTGCATTCTCTCCATTCGTATTTTTAATTTCCCGGGATCAGATGAGATCGCGGATGAAATTTTCAATCAGCCGATGGACCGTCCCGGCTCCCTCACCATTGACAATAATATGTCTCTTGCTGTCGACAAGACAGTAGTGCTTTTTTCGTGATCCGAGCCTGTCGAAAAACTGTCGCGACCCCTTTTGATCGACGACAGGATTATCGCTCGCCTGGACGACCAGGGCGGGGTGGCGAATCTCCTCCAGTTTCGGCCGGAGAGAATCCAGAAGCCGTCCTACCTCCCTGACCCCGAAGACCGGATTGCGGTCATACGTCATCTCCCTATCATCAGGAGAAAACGTCAGGAACCGATCCTCCAGAGAATTTCCCTTGACCTTGGCGACGATCCGATTCCAGACGTCGATGTTCGGCATGAATTCCGTGGAAAAATCGTGCAGGGCGGATGGAGGACAGACCGCAAATATACCGGCAATCTTTTTAACCCGGGCGGCAAGCTCAAAGGCCAGACAGCCGCCCACCGAGATCCCGCCCAGGATGACCTTTTGACAGATATTGCTGATAATCGCATAGCCTGCCTCCACCGCCTCCATCCACTCACCGTAGGTCGTCTCCGCCAGACTGTCGGGCGAGGTCCCATGACCGGCCAGACGAGGAACGTAGACCCAGATTCCTCTGCGGCTGAGATACTCAGCCAGTTGCCGCACCTCCTCGGGATTGGCCAGGTAGCTGTGGACCAGAACAACGCCGGCCCTTCTCGTTGCACCCTGCAGCAGAAACGGCGCCCGGCTCTTTTCCCGCGCCGTTTCTGCTGCCGCATGGGCCGCAAAATCCTGGTGAAACCGGGCCAGCTCCTTCTGCAGCAGCAAACGCACGATTGAAAATTTCACCAGGAAGTCAGGCCGCCAGGCGAGCGACGAAATCAACCTCTGGAGTTTCTTCAGCGGCTCCACCTCATTGGCGATAACCTCAATCGGATTATCAATCCTGCTCCGATGAAAACTCACCAGATCGGCCAGTCGTGATCTTTCCTTCAAGAGCATGCCGTTTTCTTCCCTGAGCGCCCCCTTCTCCAGGGCCAGATCGAGAAAGTTCCGGTACTTGCCGAATCTGTCGTCGATCAGGAGATGGATCTGATCCTCCAGGATGGATCTGTGCAGATAACAGCCCGCCTTCTCCCGGTCGGTTAACCGGGTGGCGGCCAGAAACACCCTGCGCTTCAGATCGGTCTCCCGCATCTTCTTTTTAGGGTGGCACCGGAGAAACGACGCAAACAGGTGTTCATGATTGACGGTCGTCATATCATAGATATCCGTCATATAGCGTTCCATGATCACCGAGGACTGTCGGCGCAGGAAACCGTCCAGCCCGGCGGGCGCGTCAAATCCTGCCGGCAGCGGGACCTCCAGCTCCCTTTCCACCTCCGTCCCTGTGCAATACCTGTCGATCCGGATCGGCGGGCCGAAGCGTATATCCAGATCCACACCGGACAGCAGCATCGTCCCTTCCGTCATGATCTCTTCCACCATCCTGTCGGGGATATCCTTCACAAATCTGGCAGCCAGCGCTGAGGCGATATTTTCCCGGGCCCGGATCGGATAATAGGTCAGATTGACCGGCACGATGGATACCGGTTCACCCTTCAGCACCTCAATTGCCTCAAGAGAGAATCTCTCCAGGAATGGCCGGGTCTCAAGGGGTGACCTTTCCGCTGTCGCCAGCAAATGCCGCCGGAGAAACTCGGCGCGCAGGGCCAATGAGGCCGCTCCGGTGTGCGGCCGGCGCCGGCCTCCATCGGTGGAGGAGACCATGAATTCACCCTTGCTCATGGTCTTTTTGGTCTTGACCATATTCCCTTCCGGGTAGATTATCCAGTCTGTCTCTCCGGTCAACAGACTCCGCAGAATAAGCTGGTCACGCTGGGGATCTTTGGTGGAAATGACCCCCATCATATCGAAAAACCTGCGCAGGCCGCCCTTGAACAGGCCCGCATCGGCAAGCGACCTGACCGGGGTGGAGGTCAGGTTGTAGATATAATAGGGA
>JAJYAX010000034.1 GCA_021779275.1 Deltaproteobacteria bacterium
GTATCAAGTTGTCCATCCATCTTGAGGAAAAAATGAAGCCGGTAAATGTTGTCTGTATCAAATGGGGTACGAAGTTTGGCCCGGAATATGTGAACAACCTCTATTATATGGTGCGCCGCAATATTACCCTGCCTTTTCGTTTTATCTGTCTGACGGAGGTCTCCACCGGATTCAATGAGGCCGTTGAAGTTCTGCCTCTCCCGGTTTTCAAGGAGCCGCCGGTGGAGTATTTAAAAAATTGTCTGTGCTGGCGCAAACTGGCACTACTGGGCAGGCGCTGCCATGATATCGAAGGGAAGGTCCTGCTGTTGGACCTTGATGTGGTGATTGTCGATACTATTGATTGTTTGTTTACCTACTCCGATAAACTCTGCATGGCTGAAAACTGGTCTCAGCCTCGTCGTATGATCGGGCAAGGATCGGTGATCTGTTTTGAGATGGGAAAACACCCCCAGTTGCTGGAACAATGGGAAAGGGCACCGGCTTCCGTGTATAAAAACTATCAGACCGAGCAGGTCTATCTGCCACAGGCCCTTGGCAGAGAAGGTTCAGAATGGTATCCGGTCGAATGGGTACGCAGCTTTAAGGCCCATTGCATGCCCGGCGGAATTTTAAACAGCTTCGTCACCCCCAAAAAAGAAAAGATACCCAAGGGCGCAAAAATTATCGCTTTTCATGGGAACCCGAATCCCCCTGAGGCCATTGCGGGAGTATGGGGAACACCTGTACCATGGTATAAGAAGTGGTATAAAACGGTAAAACCTACCCAATGGATTGCGGATTACTGGTGCGAATAGTTTCCCTTTTCGCATACATAAGAGCTTGGTTATGTCCGACAAGGTGACCATACATCGCTCAACTCAAAGCCCCCGCAGGCGTTTTATTATAAACCGGAAGCCCGAAAAAAACCAGCGGATGTAATTATCAACGCGCCTGACGGATTTCGTTATAATAAAAAGCAGTGGGCTTTGCAGAAGCCGTATATTGTCGAGTGTAAAATCCAAGTCCCGGCCCGGGTTAGGAGCCATGCAGATATCCGACGGGGTGGCATTGTGGCCAACAAGACATGGCACAAACAGATAGACCTTGCCATATTGCAGCATATTTTGAGAGAACCATTGGTCGATGGTCTTATGGCGCGCAACCCATGACCAGATTGTCTGTTCATCCGGCAGCTCTGCTAAAATCCGCTCGAAGATACGTCCATTCAACAAATAGGCTACCAGTCCTAGCGCCCCGGCTGCTTCCACCACTTTAACACCCTGATATTGGGCTCTTGCGCGGTAAGGAAAAATTGGGTCGACAGTACAGAGATTTATTGTTGACCAGTCCTCCGGAAGTTCCCTGACCAGACGTTCAAGCCCGTCCTTCCATGTCTGTGCCATTTCTTCTGTCAGAAACGCGTCATCCTCAACGATCAGGACGTTTTTCCACCCGTGTTCCAATGCCTTCTGGATTGCCCGCCGATGGGATAAAATACATCCAGCCTTCCCCCCCCATTCTCTTCTCCGCTTCTCCGGGATGCGAGCTGTAAACCAAGGCTTCAGGCCATAACCGGGTAGTTTGATTCCTGCCACCGCCGGAAGGCGTTCCGGCATTTTCCCGAAGGCTGTCTCCCATGCCTTCAGCCCATATTGAAAAACCTCCCATCTTTCAGGACGCGAATCCAGGTTAATTACATAGATACCGGCTACTTCAAACTGCATACAACCTCCGCTTCAGAACAATTTCATCTGTTTGTAATCCGGCAGACCCATCCTGCACAGGATCTATGGTATTCTATTACATAGAGAGCGGCTCTCTGGTCAAATGCTTTTTCTCTGATAGATAGATTCCGGCTGTCTCAGGAAGTGAAGGAGATACAGAGTTAATAGTGAAACTCAGATTCTATATCAATGTTGCTAAGGGCCTGTTTAAAAATAAAGCCTTAAGTGTTTAACCTCGACAACCCCTTGACAAGATCCCGGTGAAACGGTAAAAAAAGGACAAGAGTAGCTCAGGTACTTGCCAGATACCGTGGACGAAGTGTTTGGCAAGTTAAAGAGGGAACTTCGTGCGAATCGAAGACGGGCCCGCCGCTGTAACCGGGGACAAACCCTGCACTTAGTACCTTGCAATCCGTTATCTTGTTTTTTTACACGTAAACAGATTGTCTAAAGGTTCTTATCCAGCTCAGCTGGGTTAGCCACTATTTTCGTTTCTTTTCCCTAGAGAAGAACGCGGATGGGAAGGCGCGGGAGGAGGATGATCCGGAAGTCAGAAGACCTGCCTGGGTGGTGATATCATATTTTCGTGGACAGATCATATGATAACGATTTTCGGATAGTTTGGGACATCCCGGATCAATTCTATTATTGGTCCGGGATTTTTTTTGCCCGGGCCGAATGAAGGAGTATGAACCATGAAGCATTTTGCCGGACGTACAGTTCTCTCACTTTTCTGCCTGATCCTCTCCATCTCAACGGTGCTCGCCCAGGAAAATCCGGAAAAAGACACCACGGCCATCGTCATCGCCACCTTCGGCACAACCGTTCCCAGCGCCCTGCCGGGGATACTGCATATTCGTGACCGGATGCAGAAGCGATTTCCCGGCACGGAGATCCGGCTCGCCTTCACCTCGAACATGATCCGCAAAATCTGGCACAAGCGACAACACGACGAGACCTTTAAAAAGGCGAACCCAACCCTGCCGCAGGACATTTATTCCATAAAGGGACCGCTCGCCGCCATTGCCGACCTCCAGGACGAAGGGTTTGCCACCATCCTGGTCCAGCCGGGACATATCAGTCTGGGCGAGGAATATCTGGATCTTGTCTCCTATATCGACGGCCTGAACTCCATCCATACCATTAAGGCAAAAAACCAGCCTTTTCTGAGACTGGTCGTCAGTCGGCCAGCCCTGGGAACAATGGGGCCCAAACATCCCTATGTCGATGATATCAACGAGGTGGCCAAGGCGCTGGCAGCAGACGTGCAAAAGGCGAAAGAGGCGGGAGCAGCCCTTCTGTATATGGGCCATGGCAATGACACTTTTCCCTCCAGCGGCGCCTATCTCCAACTTGTTGATGTGATGAACACCCTCTACCCGGAGACAAAGACCTATCTCACCACCGTGGAAGGGTTCCCGAATCTCGATATTATCATGAAGCAGATGAAACGGGACAAGGTCACCACGGTCCTGCTGAAACCCTTTATGGATGTGGCCGGCGATCATGCCCATAACGATATGGCGGGGAGCGGGCCGGAGAGCATGAAATCCATTTTGACCAAGAACGGGTTCCAGGTGAGCACGGTCATGGTGGGCCTGGGAGAGCAGGACGGCTTCGCCGATGTCTTTGTCGACCATCTGGCCCAGACCGCAACCGACTACGGGATTACCCTGAAATAACAACGGCGGAGGCCTGCTCCCGGGCAGGCCTCCGCCTGTATGGAGGCACGGCCTTCATTCAAAACCAGTCATCGTGGAGTTGAATATGCATCTAAAAAAATTGCCCCATTTCCCGCAAGCCGGGAAATTGCTGCCCCCCCTGCTCATCGTTATCCTTGCCTTTCTCCTCCTCTTGCCCCTCCGGAACAAGGCGGGAGCAGCCGAGCTGACCGATCAGAGCGGCAAGACCATCCATTTCGACCATCCCTTCACCCGGATCATCTCGCTCTACGGTGCGCATACGGAGAATCTCGCCGCTCTTGGCCTTAACCAAGAGATCATCGGCAGGACAGGTGATGACGACTATCCCGCCTCGATTACCGCGAAACCCGAATTCAGCGACCTAGACAACCCGGAAAAATTCATTGCGGCCCGGCCCGATCTCATTCTGGTCCGTCCGATGCTGGAAAACAGACATCCCGAACTCTTCACCTCACTGCAAAAGGCCGGAATAACAATAGTCTCTCTGCAACCTACCGATATCGGCCAGATGTATGCCTACTGGCGGGATCTGGGTTTACTTACCGGCAAGACCAAGGAGGCGGAGGCGATGATCAAGAAATTCAAATCAGGACTTGCCCAGGTTCGCGAGACATTCAAGGATATTCCGGAAGACAAACGTCCCAAGGTCTATTTTGAATCGATCCATGAGATGATGCGGACCTTCTCTCCCCAGTCCATCAGCCTCTTTTCCCTGCAAAGCGCCGGAGGAATAAACATCGCGACGGATGCGGCACCACGCCATTCGACCAATATCGCCGATTACGGCAAGGAGCGGATACTCTCCCATGCCGACGCTATCGACGTCTTTCTGGCCCAGACCGGGCGGATGAACAGGGTGGATAAGATGATGATCCTGGAGGAACCGGGATTCCAGTCTATCAAGGCCATCAAAGACGGCAGGGTCTATCTGATTGACGAGAAGCAGGTCTCACGTCCAACCCTCCGTCTTCTCTCAGGAATCCAGAAACTTAATACGCTCCTCTATCCAACCGCCGGGCAGACGGGCAGGCAGTAAGCTGTCCGGGTCTCCCGCGGGGCGCAGCCGGAAATAAATCCCTTGAGACTTTGCCTAATTGGTGTTACATAATTTTTTATTGTGTTATTAATTGAGGTTTTTAGCAGATATCATCACCTACCACCAAGGAGACAACCATGGATACCAGGATTTCCATCTGCGGATGCGCACTCTGCATCGCAATGATCACTCCCGCCGCATGGGCCGGCCACCCGCTGGTCACCGATGACACCGGCACCCAAGGGCAGGGGCATTTTCAACTCGAGGTCAATGGCCAGTACAATAATAACAAAGAAGACGGAAAAACCATCACCGGAGGCCAGGCCGCCGCCGCCCTGTCCTACGGCCTCACCGACACCATCGATGTGGTAGTGGGCACCCCCTATCTCTGGACCGAAGATGCAAATGGCCTTTCGGATATGAGCGTGGATGTCAAATTCCGTATCTTTGAAAACGACGGACTGAGCTTTGCGGTGAAACCGGGTCTGAGCCTCCCCACCGGAGATCAGGGGAACGGACTGGGGACGGGGAAAGTAGGGGGGCATCTCTACCTGATCGGGACCAAAGAGACCGGTCCATGGTGCTTCAGTGTCAATCTGGGATATATCAGAAATGAAACGGATATGGATGCCGATTCCGTTGAGAAGAATATCTGGCATATCTCGGCATCCGGCGCCTATGCCTTGAATGATCACTGGAAGCTGGTCGCAGATATTGTTACTGAGCGGAATACCGACCGGAATGCCGACAATGACCCGGTTGAAGCCATAGCCGGCGTGATCTATTCACCAACCAAGGATATCGACCTTGATCTGGGAATAAAAAGAGGAATAACCTCCTCAGCCCCCGACTGGTCCCTGATGGCGGGAACAACCTTCAGGTTTTAGATCTGATAATTGGGCCGCAATAACACCGAGCAGGCCGTTATTCCTTTTGCCGTGCGTGAGTGAAAGAGCCAAAACTCGAAGAGGAGCGGTTGATAAATGACGGCCTTTATATCGCGGCCATGACGGAATTGAGAAGCTCGGTCTGTTTACCGGTGGCGGCGGCAATCCGCTGCTCCAGCTTGTCGCAGAGGGCCATGAGTTGATCAATCTTGGCGACGATGCGGTGTTGTTCGGGGAGAGGAGGAAGAGAAAAAATGAATTTCTCAATTTCCGATAAATAAAGGCATGGTTGTGCTCCTCCTCGTTTTCTTGCATGTATAGAATCTTGCAAAAGATTGGAGTCCATCGCGTATTTAAAATATGAAGAATTTGTGAGCAACGGCTTTATTAGTGCTACACTTCTGACTAATGCAAAATCCGCATCATGTGGCACTAATGATGTCCGGCCTATTGTTCCTCCTACAGAAACAATCAACAGATCCCCAGTATCCGGACAGCATCTCTCCCTGGACTTAAGGTAGTGTTGTTCAGAAATGCAGTCACAATTTTCAAAGTCCAAATAACCATTCCGAACATTTTTAGCTGAAAGTAATCTAAAACCAGCTGGTATCCTCGGCGGTGTTTTGTGATCGCCATCTGTTATCTTGGAGGTAATTTGTCCCAACCTCACCCATTCCCACCCATCCGGCACCTCATAAGGCATTTCCTCCGCCTTAATCTCCGGCAATACCTTGGCCTTCTTAATCTTCCCTTCCTTCACCAACCGCCGTCTCTCCCTCTCAATCTCCTTTAGCAACTCACCGGCGGGCGGATCATTCGGGTCCTGCGGCACCAGTTTCCCCTGCATGGCCAGGGTCAGGATCAGCTCGCAGTTTCTTGATGCCATCGGGGGCGGCAAAGGCGGTATCGAAGTGCTGTTCCAGGATTTGGGCGGTGTTCATTCCTCGCCCCCCAACTCACGTTCGATCTGTTCGATGCTGGGCAGGCTGGTCCGCAACTCTTCCGGGAGGGCTTCCACCAGCTGGTATTCGGCAATGCCGATGGGTTTGCTGCTGTCACGCAGGGCATATTCCGCCACCACCTTGTTTTTGCTTTTGCACAGCAGCAAGCCAATGGTGGGGGCGTCCTGCCCCTGTTTAACCTGGGCATCCACCGCAGTGAGGTAGAAACTGAGCTGTCCCAGATGCTCGGGCTTGAAAATGCCGGCCTTCAGTTCGATGACGACATAACAACGCAGTTTGAGGTGATAGAACAGGAGGTCGATAAAAAAATCGTCGCCACCGACCTCGAGATGCACCTGACGGCCTACAAAGGCAAAACCGGCTCCAAGTTCAAGTAAGAACTGGGTAATATGCTGCACAAGCGCTGTTTCGATCTCCCGTTCCTGCGCCTCTTGTCCCAGTCCGAGAAAGTCCAGGCGATAGGGGTCCTTGAGTGATTCCCGGGCGAGGTCCGATTGAGGTCTGGGCAATTGGGCTGCGAAGTTGGTGAGCGCCGTCCCGCTCCGCCGTTGCAATCCGCTTTCAATCTGGATGACCAACACATTGCGCGACCAGTTGTTCTCGATGGCCTTTGCAGCATACCAGCGGCGCTCAGCTTCGGTTTTGAGCTTATCGAGCAAAGCAAGGTGATGGTACCACGGCAATTGTGCAAGTACCCCCTGCACAAATTCGGACTCGGGCCAGGCTTCGGCAAAGGCCCGCATGTATTTGAGATTGCGGGATGAAAATCCTTTCATCTCCGGGAAATCCGTATGCAGGTCATGCGCCAGCCGGTCGATGACCTTGGCGCCCCAGCCCTGCTCAGCCTGCCGGATGAGAATATCCCGCCCGATCTGCCAGTAGAGGAGGACCAGTTCACGGTTGACCGAAAACGTGGCCCGCTGCTGGGCGGTATGAATGCGTGCCTTCAGTTCGGCCAGCCAGCCGCCATAGCCTTCCGGTTCCGGTGTAAGTGCAATGGCTTGATCGCTCATCCCTTACCTCCCAAGGCCGCCATAAGCTCCAGCTTGAGTGCAGCCTGTGCCGCTTCGAGCTGGCGAACAATCTCCTGATACTCGGCCATCAACTCTGCCGGATCACGGTGATTGACGATCTCCTCATGGGGGTTTTTGCAGTCCAGGTTGTAGTTGCGCTCGACCAGTTCTCCGGCCGAGATCTTCCAGGCATGTTCGCCGGTCTTGCGGTCCTGGCGCTCCCGGCCTCCCCACCAGGCCTTTTCCCGGTCGAACTCGGCTATGGTCAGCGGCTTGGAGCGGGAGTAGGATTTATAGCCTGCCGGATAGGGATGCTGGAAAAACCAGATATCCCCGGTCGGCCCGCCTTTTTCGAAGAAGAGGATATTAGTGGCGATGCCGGTATAGGGACTGAAAACCCCTTTGGGCAGACGGACGATGGTATGCAGGTTGAACTCCTCCAGCAGTTCGCGTTTCAGCGTGGTCTTGACGCCTTCGCCGAACAGGAAACCATCGGGGAGGACGACCGCCGCCCTGCCGGTATCCTGTTTCAGCAGGTGCATGATCAGCGCCATGAAGAGGTCGGCCGTCTCGCGGGTCTGGTATTTTTTCAGGAAGTTCGACTCAATGCCGTCCTCCTCCATCCCGCCGAACGGCGGGTTGGTGACAACGATGTCCACCCGATCCTTCGGGGTATAGCTCTGCAGCTGTCTGGCCAGGGTGTTGTCATGGCGAATATTGGTGGGCACGTCAATGCCGTGCAGCATCATATTGGTAATGGCCAGCATATGCGGCAGGGGTTTTTTCTCCACCCCATGGATGCCCGCCTGCAGGGTTTGGCGGTCGTCGGGATTCTTCTCCTGCCTCTTCAGATGCTCGATGGCGCAGGTCAGAAAGCCGCCGGTGCCGCAGGCCGGATCAAGAAGGGTCTCGCCCAGTTGCGGGTCAAGGATATCCACCATGAACTGGGTGACGGCGCGGGGTGTATAATATTCACCGGCATTGCCTGCCGATTGCAGGTCGGCCAGGATCTTCTCATAGATATCGTTGAAGAGGTGGCGGTTGCTCTGTTTATTAAAATCGACATCCGCCTCGATGGTGTTGATCACCTGTCTGAGCAGGGTGCCGGACTTCATATAGTTATAGGCATCCTCGAACACCGAACCAACCACCTTGCCCCGGGGCGATACGCCGGCGGCGGTGGCCAGCCTTTTCAGGGCTGGGAACAGGTCGTTGTTGACGAAGTCTATCAACTCCTCACCGGTCATGCCCTCGGGGTTCCTGGCCCAGCCGGACCAGCGGAAACGGCCCTGCAGGGGGGATTTATAACCGGTAATGGTGAGGGACCATTCCTGTTCCATATCGTCGAAGATCTTCAGGAAAATCAGCCAGACCATCTGGCTGATGCGCTGGGCGTCGCCATCGACGCCGACATCCTTGCGCATGATGTCCTGGATTGTCTTGATCAAGCTTACTATTGACATTGATTGTACTCGATTATGTGTATGTTACGCGCAATACAGCGCCTGTTCCAATTCGCTCACGGCCTGCTGGTACTTCTCCAGACCGCCAAATGAGCGGATAATTTCAACGGGTGTGCCGAATCCGGTAAAGGGGAGGACGGTGAGGATCCGGGTCTTTTCGATATTCACGACCCCGTCATCGGCGTATTTTTCCAACAGGGCCTCAAGAACGCTTCTGGCTCGATCTCCGTACATATTGAAATAGTTGCGTTTTCTGACCTATTCCGCCCGCTCCTTGCGGGTAAGCGGCGGCATGCCCCAGGCCACATGACAGATCAGGTCGAAGGGGTCGTACTCCCGGCCTATCTCCTCGGCCAGGGCCTCGAGGAAGATTCCTCGTTCCTCCAGCTCTTCGATGATCGCCTGTTTTTTCCGGGCATCGCTCCAGTGTCTGAGAAAATCATCCAATGAGGAGAATTCCTTTGCCAGGGTCCTGCGGGTATAGTCCTTAAGCGATTCGGTTATCAGCCTGCCGTCCGCGTCGAAATACTGCACCCGTTCGGCCATGACCCTGACCTCGACATCGGCCACCACATAGCGCCGCACGCCTGCAGCTTTTTCTCCCTCATCAATTTCGGCGGCCTCGATCCATGGGCCTTCGGCCTCCGAATCCGGGTATAGAACGCCAT
>JAJYAX010000035.1 GCA_021779275.1 Deltaproteobacteria bacterium
AAAATGTGGCGCCGCCGGGGATATCCTTGTCCGAGATCCATTCAAAGGCAGGCCCGGTTGCCGGTACCCTCAACAGGTAATGGATCAAAAAGACATTGAAATAGGCGTGTGGGCCCGGTCCCTCTCCACGACGGCATTCTATCCTGCCCTGATCAGGAAAGACCGTATACTCATCACCCCAGATCAAGAGGGAATATGCCTTCTCCGCCGGATTATAGCGGCAGCCCGCCCTCCTGCAGACCTCGGCGGGGGAAAGCGCCGCCAGTTCAACGAAAAGGGGTTTGTCGATGGGATAGGTCATCTTCTCTCCTCTGTTTCCCGGTTCAATTTCAGGTAGGGGCTATTCTTCATATTTTCTTCATGGTGTTCTTGTAGTATGGTGTGAGACCCAGGTGCTGCCGGAAAAGGTTCGGCAGTACCGTGACGGATTAAACAGTTCACCGACAAAAAGAAAAATCCTCAAGAAAAATGTATCCGAATCCCCTGAAAGACTCCCCGGAACGCCAATCCCTTGTGGCCATTCTCTGTGCCGGAATCGCCGTCCTGGCGGTCCTGACTCCCTATGATTATCACTGGACGCTCTATCTCTCAACACATACGATCCACGGGTTTGCCGAGTTTATGAACAGATCCGTCTTCGAGCGGAGCCGTCTGCCCGGAGCCGGAGATCTTGTCTATCCGCCCTTAATTTTCGCCCTTCTCCTCTATATACCTTCCTGGCTCTGGAAATTCAATCACCGCTTAGCCGGGGGCCGGTTCCACACCTTTCTTGTCTCGTTTCGCCCCCTTCTCGGGTTCACGCTGATGAGCGCCTTTTCCTGCGCCCTCCTCTTTGTCCATACCACCAAACAGATTATGGGCAGGGCCAGGCCCAACGAGGTTTTTGAGGGAAAGCTGCCCTTTTCCCAGTGGTACCAGAGCGGCCCGCATTTTTTTACCCATGGGTCGTTCACCGGGAGCTTTCCCAGCGGTCATACGGCCACCGCAGCCATTGCCATCATCTTCGCCTATGTCCTGCTGGCCAGTCTTGCCGGCAGAAGGCGCTGGATCGGTTGGACCGGCCTGGCTCTCTCCGTCCTCTTCACCGCTGTCATGGGAATCGCCCGGATGATGTCGGCCTCGCATTGGCTCACCGACGTTCTCTTTACCCTTTTCAGCGAATGGGCGCTGATCCATATTATCTTTTTCCGGGTCCTGAAGATCCCCGAACAACAGGAATATTTCCGGCGGCACGGTAGACCGCAGGCCCGTCCCCTCTTCTTTGAACTGCGGATCGGTCTCTTGCTGCTGTTGCTCTGTCCTGGAGTCTGGGCCTTTTGCACCGGACTCCGCTCTTACTCTTTCGAGGGCTGGTCATGGCTGCTTGCCCTGACGCCCGTGGGCCTGGCCTGGGCCCTATTTTTCCTGCGCCGGATCCGGCTGGCCCTTTTGTTCAGTCCGCCGTAACCGGACCGTGAATTCGGATAAAATATTTGCTTTTAAAAAAAAATCTCTTAGTATGAACCTTTCAACCTGACGGAAAAGGTCGGCATGTCGGGAGGGCTTCAGGCGAGAGGGACCTGACCCGGCAGGACGCCAGCCAACATCCACACAATGAGGAGAATATGGGTCGAACTATTGAAATTTACGATACTACATTGCGTGACGGCACCCAGTCAGAAAACTTCAACCTGTCGGCTGAAGATAAGATCAGGATTACCCATACCCTGGATAAACTCGGGATCGACTTCATTGAAGGCGGCTGGCCGGGGTCAAACCCGGTTTCTGTCGAATATTTCAAACAAATGCAGAGTGTTCAGCTCAAGCATGCACAGCTTGCAGCCTTTGGTTCAACCCGGCATTTTCAGAATCCACCCTCAAAGGACCCGAACCTCCAGGCCCTGCTTGATGCCAAAACCCCAGTGATCACCATCTTCGGCAAAAGCTGGGATATTCATGTCCGTGATGCGCTGCATATAGCCTTGGATGAAAACCTCCTGATTATTCAGGATACCTTGAGCTATCTCAAGAGAAACGTCCGGCACCTCTTCTATGATGCGGAGCATTTCTTCGACGGCTATAAAAACAACCGGGACTATGCCATGGCCACCCTGGACCGGGCGGTCAAGGGCGGCGCGGACACGATAATTCTTTGTGATACCAATGGCGGCACCCTGCCCGGCGAGATCCAGCCCATCATCGAGGATGTCCAGCGGCATATCAAAACAAATGCTCATCAGATCAAACTCGGCATCCATGCCCATAACGATTCCGAAACCGCCGTGGCCAATTCATTGCTGGCTATATCCCTGGGCGTCGACCATGTCCAGGGCACCATCAACGGCTATGGTGAACGGTGCGGCAACGCCAACCTCACCTCGATCATCCCGGCCGTGGTCTTCAAAATGGGGCTCGACTGTGAGGTCAGGAAACACATCGACCGGCTGTACAGCACATCCCGTCTGGTCGATGAACTGGCCAACCTCCAGCATAACCGGTTCCAGCCCTATGTGGGCGAGTCGGCCTTTGCCCACAAGGGAGGCATCCATGTCAGCGCCGTCCAACGTAATCCCTTGACTTATGAGCATATAGAGCCGGAAAAGGTCGGCAACATCCGCCGGGTTTTAATCTCGGACCAGTCCGGGCGGTCCAATGTCCTGCACAAGGCCAGAAAATGGGGCCTGAAGCTGGATATCGGTGACCCGGTTCTGGCCACGATCATTAATGAACTGAAGGAACTGGAAAACCAGGGGTATCAGTACGAAGGGGCGGAGGCCAGCTTTGAACTGCTGATGCGCCGCGCCCTTGGT
This sequence comes from Deltaproteobacteria bacterium, assembly GCA_021779275.1. Lineage (GTDB taxonomy): Bacteria > Desulfobacterota > Desulfobulbia > Desulfobulbales > Desulfocapsaceae > CAIUQR01. The sequence goes on from JAJYAX010000035.1 coordinate 2,790, forward strand.
ATGCAGCGGAATTACTTCAAGCTGGAGGGGTTCCGGGTGATGAGCAACAAATATCGCATGGACAAACCGCCGCTCACCGAGGCGACCATTCGCCTGTCCGTCGGGGGCGATGAGGTCCATACCGCAGCCATGGGCGACGGCCCGGTCAATGCCCTGGACCGTGCTGTGCGCAAGGCCCTGATCCGGTTCTACCCCAGTCTTGATGAAATGGAACTCTCCGACTATAAGGTGCGGGTCCTCTCCGGGCAGCGCGGCACGGCCGCCAAGGTCCGCGTCCTGGTGGAAAGCAAGGATAAACTGTGCAGCTGGGGGACGGTGGGGGTCTCGGTCAATATCATTGAGGCCAGCTGGCAGGCCATGGTGGACAGTATCAATTACAAACTGATGAAAGAGGACGACAGGAAAAAGCAGCAACCGGAGGCCTGAGAGATGTCTGAAAATGTATCCGCCGGGAACGTTAAAGAGAAAGATCCATGAAACAGCTCAACTATATCAATGCAACCTATTTAACCACGCCTGGAAAGGTTTCCTTGATGGCTGGATTACTGCCGTCTCTGCACTTCTACTGCAGGTTTATAGAAATCGTGTTCAGGGCGAGCAGGAAGGCCAAACGCGGTGTCTATCATGATGCTGAGTGGTATCTGAGTAGTTTTAACGTACTCAAGCAACTGGAAAAAATCGGGATATGCTTCCATGTGACCGGGATCGATCATTTGCAGAGGCTGGTTGGCCCATGTGTAATAATCGGTAATCATATGAGTATGACGGAGACTGTTGTGCTGCCGGCGATCATTAACCCGGCAAAAAATATAACCTTCATCATCAAGGAAAGCCTGCTCAGATACCCCGTATTTAAACATATCATGCGTTCACGCAACCCGATTGCCGTTACCCGCGCCAATCCCAGACAGGATTTGAAAACGGTGATGGAAGAGGGCGTGGAGAGACTCCGGAAGGGGATTTCGATTGTCGTTTTTCCTCAGACTACCAGGTCTGTCTCCTTTGACCCGGAACAGATGAGTTCAATAGGAGTAAAACTTGCAAAAAAGGCAGAGGTGCCGGTCGTTCCGTTGGCGTTGGACACCAGTGCCTGGAGGAATGGAAAATACATTAAAGATTTCGGTAAAATAGATGTATCGAAAGACATCTATTTTTCCTTTGGCGAACCGATACATGTTCAAGGCAAGGGCACGGAAGAGCATCGGATGGTCATTGAATATATCGAGACCAAATTGAAGGAATGGAAAAAAGACGGCAAATAATAAAAAGGCATCCATGGGAGTCGAACTTAAAAGACTGTCCGAGGGGGATGCAATTATTCACATACACTGAGCAAGATACCCGCAGAGAGATAGCTGGGTTTTGGTTGCGGGACCCGTTGGTCTAAAGATCATCCGGATCAGGGAGATCGCCTTCGTCGTCGAGGTCGTCGTCCTCATCCTCCTCATCCTCATCAAGGATGTCCTCATCCTCCAGATCATCCTCATCCTCATCTTCGTCTGATTGTGATGAGCGGATGGCCTTCGGTATTTTTGATTCCGGTAAGACGATTTCAGTTATCTTTGCAATTTCATCGTGAATATCCGGGTCTTTTTGGCAGACATTGCACGTAGCAACATGCTGTTCAATAAATGAAATCATGCGGGCGGGCGCCATGGTTTCGTCCCGGACATTTACATACCACGTTTTTATGAGCTTAATTAATCTTTCACACTGCATATTGTAGTTTTATTCTCAAGAGTTCGAAGAGGTTGAAGAGTATAGACAGTTGAGACCTATTTTCAATAATCGAACCTTGTATTATAATAAAGAGTTGTTTTCATGGTCAACACCTATTAGTATACGGGCCTGTTTTTGGTGTACCATTTTTTCAGGAAGTGGATAGGGCACTGGTGGCCCTCCCGGACTTCAAATCCGGTGTGAGGGGTTAATAGCCTCTCGGGTGGGTTCGATTCCCATGCACTTCCGCCAAGTATTAAGAGTTTCGATGCCTTTCTGAATCGATCAGCTCTCCTTGCTTTTGCCCGCAATAGCCTCCAACCTGAAGCACCCAACCTTCATAAGACATAATATCTTAAAGGAGTTTAGTGTCAAAGTCAATTCTTCAGGATATCTTCATAGATCGATTGTTCAACTTGCGCATCTCGGGGGCACTGATTGAAAGCGAGGACGATACAGGACTCCAGGGAAGCTGTCAACTTCTACCTGCAGAATTGACCACGGGTTCTTGTCTCTTCCGTCAGTAAAGAGATGGTTAGAAGGTGTTTCCTGGAGATTGGAGACAGGGCAGGCAAGGAGGTAAACCGGCATACCTCCGGACTACTGCGGCGAGGCTCCTGCGAACGTGCAAGAGTTACCTCCTGATTGCGAACATCCTGCGGATGTCTTCCTTCAAAAGGATCAATAAAGGTTTTACACCGAAAAAACCGCCAGCCTATTTTAAAAGAGGATAACCCATTCGTTCTCTTTGGATGACATAATGTTCGGCTACTTTTCTGGCGATGTTTCGAATTCGTCCAATATAGCGGGTTCGTTCGGAGACACTGATAGCCTTGCGGGCATCAAGAAGATTAAAGGTGTGGGAACATTTCAGACAGTAATCATAGGCTGGCAGGATCAGATCTTTTTCTATAAGCTTTAAGGCCTCTTGCTCATACGTTTCAAAAAACGGGACGAGTTTCTCGACATTGGCCTCCTCGAAGTTGAAGGTAGAGAACTCAACCTCGGCCTGATGGAAAATTTCTCCGTAACTGACCTGATTGTTCCAGGCTATGTCATAGACACTTTCCACACCTTGTAAATACATGGCAATACGTTCAAGTCCATAGGTGATCTCAACGGTGGTCGGTTGGAGATCGATGGAACCCGCCTGCTGGAAGTAGGTGAATTGGGTGATTTCCATGCCGTCAAGCCACACCTCCCAACCCAGACCCGATGCCCCAAGGGTGGGTGACTCCCAGTCATCCTCGACAAACCGGATGTCATGTTCCAGGAGATCCAGTCCGAAACGCTTCAGGCTTTCAAGATAGAGTTCCTGTACATCCAGAGGAGATGGTTTCATCACAACTTGATATTGATAGTAATGCTGGAGGCGGTTGGGGTTGTTGCCATACCGGCCGTCGGTCGGACGCCTTGAAGGTTGCGGATAGGCGGCGCGCCAGGGCTCGGGTCCGAGGGAGCGGAGCAGGGTGGCTGGATGGAAGGTGCCCGCCCCCACTTCCATATCGTAAGGCTGTTGAATGATGCAGCCCTGATCGGCCCAGTATGTGCTCAGTGTAAAAATTATATCTTGAAAATTCATTGGGTTTCCTTGTCGTTCAAGCGGCCGATTGTTGTGGTCGGTGCTGGTGGTTGGATCTCTCCGAAGAGTCTGAAAATCCTCGGGTCACGGAGACTTTGATGCTGTCGGCTTGACAATTATGCCTGGGACCATCATTATATCCCGTTAAGCTACCATAGCGCACGTCCAGGGTAAATCTTTTTTTCTTCCTTCTTGTATATGAATACGGCGGCTTAATCATACCATGAGGCCATCATGCAGAAAATTGTCAGTATGAATGAAATTAAGAAAATATTGGAAAAATCGGTCTCAATTGCGGTGGTTGGTCTTTCTCCGAAAGAGAACAGACCAAGCAATATGGTTGGCCGGTATCTCCTTGATGCCGGATATACGGTAATTCCGGTGAATCCGGGCCACAATGAAATCCTTGGAAAAAAATGTTATCCCAGCCTGACCGATATCGGCGTACAGGTCGATATCGTCGATATCTTCAGAAGATCTGAAGACGTTTCGCCGATAGTCGAAGAGGCAATTGCCATCGGCGCCAAGGTCGTTTGGATGCAGTTGGGGATCGTTAATCATCAGGCGGCAGTCCGGGCCGAAGAGGCCGGCCTCACTGTTGTTATGGATCGTTGTATTAAAATTGATCATAACGGCCTGTTTTAATTATTATGCACTGTTCTTTTGTGGTGGGTTGAAGAAGGATGGAACCAAAAATTCTCAGCATCCGTGGGGCCAGGATGCACAATCTCAAGAATATTGATGTGGACCTGCCGCGAAACAGCCTGGTTGTCTTCACGGGTCTGTCGGGGTCGGGAAAATCAACACTTGCCTTTGATACCCTCTATGCGGAAGGGCAGAGGCGATATGTAGAGTCACTCTCTACTTATGCCAGACAGTTTCTGGGCCAGATGGATAAGCCGGATGTTGATTCACTGGAAGGGCTTTCACCTGCGGTCTCCATTGAACAGAAGACAACGAGCAGGAATCCTCGTTCCACCGTTGGAACGGTGACCGAGATCTATGACCACCTCAGGTTACTCTTCGCCAGATGCGGGCATCCCTGCTGTCCCAAGTGTGGGCGGGAGATACGTTCGCAGTCTGTTGAAGACATGGTGAATAATCTGCTGGCCCGGCCGGAGGGGACAAAGGTGGTCCTGCTGGCGCCGCTGGTCAAGGACAGGAAGGGACGGCATGAGCAGATTCTGGCCCGGATCAAAAAAGAGGGCTTTGTCCGCATCCGGGTGGATGGACTCATCATTGATGCCGATGAGGTGGAAGGCCTGGAAAAGAATAAACGGCACACCCTTGAGGTGGTCGTTGATCGCATCGTTTTGAAATCCTCCAGCCGCAGGCGTCTGTCCGACTCGGTCGGTACTGCGGTAAAGCTGACGGAAGGATTTCTTCTTGCCCACTTTCCGGACAGCGGAGAGGAGCTTCTGTACAGTGAACTGGCCGCCTGTCATCAGTGCGGCATATCCATGCCGGTTCTTTCTACCCAGTTGTTTTCCTTTAATAATCCCCAGGGCGCCTGTTCCGGATGCGGGGGACTTGGGGTTAACCAATTCTTTGATCGGACTCTGGTCGTTCCCGATGAGACGAAGAGTATTCTTGAGGGGGCGATTGCTCCATGGGGATGGCGAAACGAAGCCACCTATACCGGACAGATGCTGGCTGCCGTTGCCGATCATTATAGATTTTCACTGCAGACACCTTTTAAAGATCTCTCCCCTGAGCACCAGAATGTGATCCTCTATGGTTCAGGACGTGAGGAGATTCATTTTCTTTATCAGAAGGGCAGCAGGGTGATGACCTCGGAGAGGGCCTATGAAGGAGTCATGCCGCAGCTTGATCGTCGATTCCATGAGACCCAGTCCGGCATGATCCGAGATGAGCTGAGCAAATATATGGCGGAGCAGGTCTGTTCAGCCTGTAAGGGGGCCAGACTTAAAGATGAGGCCCTGGCCGTACGCATCGGAGAATGGTCCATCCATAGACTGACCTGTTTGTCCATAGAAAAATTGCTTGTGACCCTGCCTCTTCTGCCGTTTACAGGAAGGGAACGCAAGATCGGTGAGCCTATCCTGAAAGAGATTGTTGATCGACTTTCCTTTCTCGAGGATGTCGGCCTGGGCTATCTGTCTCTGGAGCGACGCTCCGGTACCCTCTCGGGTGGAGAGGCCCAACGCATTCGATTGGCATCCCAGATCGGCTCGCGGCTTGCCGGCGTTCTCTACATCCTGGATGAGCCGAGCATTGGATTGCACCAGCGCGACAACCGGAAGCTGATAAACACGCTGCTTGAACTGCGGGATCTGGGCAACAGTGTCATCGTGGTCGAACATGATACCGAGACGATACTGGCCTCCGACCATGTTCTGGATATGGGCCCGGGGGCCGGGGTTCATGGAGGGGAGGTCGTTTATAATGGGACCGTGCAGGGGCTGCTCGCAAGTGAATCCTCGATTACCGGGGCCTATCTCTCCGGTCGAAGGACCATTGGTGTGCCGAAAGTGAGAAGAAAGATCAGAAAAGGGCCCGAGTCGAACCTGATGATCAGGAACGCCTCGGTCAATAATCTGAGAAGCATTGATGCCTCCTTTCCTTTGGGGGTTATGACGGCTGTGACCGGGGTTTCCGGCTCAGGAAAGAGCTCTCTGGTTATTGAAACCCTTTTCCCTCTGGTTAAAGAAGGATTACGGGGTAGATCGGGACACTTCAACTTGAAAGGGGCGTCCATTTCAGGTCTTCTGTCCATAGACAAGATTGTCGATATTGACCAAAGTCCAATCGGGCGGACCCCCCGGTCAAACCCTGCAACCTACACCGGGCTTTTTACTCCTATTCGCGACTTATTTTCAAGGCTGCCGGAATCAAGGGCGCGAGGGTATAAGGCCGGCAGATTCAGTTTCAATATAAAGGGTGGAAGATGTGAGGCCTGTGAAGGTGATGGCCTCATAAAGATCGCGATGCATTTTTTGCCCGATATTTATGTCGGTTGCGATACCTGCAAAGGGAAGAGATATAACCAGGAAACCCTTGATATCCGCTATCGTGGAAAGACTATTCATGATGTTTTGTCAATGACTGTAGAGGAGGCCTTAGGATTTTTCACCAATATCTCTCCGGTTAAAAACCGCCTGCAGACCCTATTTGATGTCGGACTGGGGTATATCACGCTTGGCCAATCGTCGGTGACCCTCTCCGGCGGAGAGGCGCAACGGGTGAAATTGGCCAGGGAGCTCGCGGTACGAAGCACCGGTAAAACACTCTATATCCTTGATGAACCGACAACCGGATTGCATCCGGCGGATATCCAGTATCTTCTTCATGTACTGAACAGACTCGTGGATACCGG
>JAJYAX010000036.1 GCA_021779275.1 Deltaproteobacteria bacterium
TGATATTGTCGGCGGTGGATGAGGGCGAATATCCGCCGACCTGGCCGCCATCTGCAAAACTGAAGAATGATATGATGTTTTTTAATAGGCTGCCAAAGTTAAAGCCGCTGCTCGTGCCTGCCAGCGTATCGTTCTTCGGGGCAGAACTTGAGCTCCCAAACAACCCTGATTTTTTCAGGGTATCTAAGATCATTTCTTTCAGGATAATCTGTGCCAGCCAGTCGACAATCGATTTGGCCATCGCTGCAAAGGCCTGGCCCGCAGTCTTGCTGCCGGAGATCATATCCGAAAAGGCGGTGCTGAAAGCGCTGGACAGCCGATCAGCGACCTCATTGCCGATTTTATACATCATCTCGGCATCAGATTGCATGGTGATCATGGAGTCCTTAAAACCCAGCTCCAGCGCTGCTCCCATGTCATTGCCGCTTTTGACCAGCTTCTCGTAGCCCTCCTTGGCGGTGATCGCCCCCGAGGCCATGGCCTCTTGCACCGCAGACCGGTACTCGGCCACGGTCTGCGCGTTCTCCCGCCAGCCCTCGCCTATCTCGTTTAAGCGCAGGGTGGCCAGAGTCCGCCGTCCTTCCTGTTCAACGGTCTGCAGGGCGTTTCTCAGGCCGAGCAGTTCAGAGCGGGCCTTGAGGATATTGGAGGGGTCGACGGTATCGCCCGCCGCCTCCATGGCCGCGATCTCCTGTTTCTTCAGGTTGATCCGTTCCTGAGCAATCTGACGGTCGGCGGCCAGCTGGGCCTGTCCCCTGGCCAGCATGGTGGGCAACCGCTGAGCATCGAGCTTGTCCATCTCCAGGTTCAGGATCTTCTCCTCGCTGAGGGCCATCAGCCGCGACGAGTTGATCTTGACCTGTAGGGTCTGGCGCTGGACCAGCAGGGCGTTGACTTTGGCCTCCAGCTTCTCGCGTTCGGTATCCGCCTCCTTGCCGGGAAGTTTTCCGGAGGGAATAGTCGCCAGCAGCTCGCGATACTTGGCTATCTCGGCATCAAGCAGTGCTATCTTCTCCGATCCGGCCCCGACTCTTTCCTTCTCAGAGGTCAGGAGCTGATTCTGGTAGTCCAAGACCTTCTGTATTGATCCCAGCTCGTAGGCCTTATTCATGTTGCCGATCTCGGCCTCGACCCGTTTAACCTGGAGTTCAAAGGCCGCCCACGACTTCTTGGCCGCGATTAGGGGATCGGTCGTGCTCTTGCCTTGAACCTTGGATCCCGCCAGGATCTCGGCCGCACTCTTCTTTTTTTCTTCCTGCTCGGCCAGGTAGGCCTTCCTCTTTTTATCCGAGGCGGCAATGATAGCCTCGACGGATGTGATATTGGCGTTGCGTTCAGCCAAAATTGTGTCGATGGCCTCAAGCCTGGCCTGGCCGATATTCTTTTCCTGATCGATCTGTCGCTGCTGGGCAGCCTCTATCGTATCATCGGTAAATACCGCCTTCAGTGTATCCCTGATCCCCTCTGCCCTGGCCTTGGCTGTGTATCCGAACGCGCCTATCTCCACCGCTGTGATATCCAGGAACGCCTTGACGTTCTGTGGAAAGTGCAAGAAGGCCTCTTGCAGGATGTCGATGGCAGAGGTGCCGTTGACCTGCATATCGGAAAATCCCTTCTTGATCTCGGCAAAGATCTCAGAAAAGCTCTTCTTCCAGCCGGAAAAGGAGACGGACACCGCCTCCATATAGCCAGGAAGCTGTCCGGAGACGATCTCGGTATTCAGTTCCTCCAGCACACCTATCGCCTTGCGCACACCATCGGCTATCAGGTCGCCGGTGCCTGATCGTGATATATTCAAAAAAAGCTTATTCCACTCGTCTCCCAGGTTCGACAACGCCCCATCCAACGTCTTCATCCTGTTGGCCATGGCGCTGCCGAAGTTATTCTCGCCCAGCTTGATCAGGTATCCCTCGATCTCCGAGGCATTGTTCTTTACCTTGGTGGTTACGCCCCGAAAGGTGAAGGCAATGGTGTCTCCCTGGTTCTTGGCCTTAATCCCGAACTCTTTCAGGCGTTCGAACTCTCCGGTGGCGGCGTCGGCCACTGCCTCGACCATCTGCATCAATCCCTTTCCCAGGGCGGCCGAGGTATTGCCGTAACTGGTCATGGCCCGGAGCGATGGGTCAAGTCCATAGTTTACCAGTTTGACAAAGGCGCCGGTCACCTGTTGCAGGTCATATGGGGTATCGGCGGCGAACTGCTGCAGGGCGTCGAAGGCCAGAGCCGCCTTTTCTGCGGTCCCTGTGGCGGTGATCAGCCCGGCGTTGAGCTTGTCGAATTCCCGGGAGACCTCAACCAGCTTCTTCAGTCCGGCCGCCGCCGAGACGGTGGCCAGTAGAGGAGCCAGCAGGCCGGTTACCGTTTTGGTCAGCCCGGCAATCGAAGATTCCGCCCCCTGGATCCCGGACTTCAAACCCCTGTCCACCGCCGTCAGGATGATCTCGACTTTTGAAGAGTTGCCGCCCATATTATTCACCTATGAGGGTCTTTAATGCTGTTAAAAAAAAAGAATATCCGTAGTCCCAGACTACTGGACCGTGTCCATGTTGAATAAGGCAGCAGATCGCCTGATCGAACCCTGCACCGCCTCCTTGACGGCCTCCATCAGCGCCTGATCCAGCCCGATCCGGCGCGTCGTTTCCAAAAAAGAGTTATTGGCCTCCTTGAAAGCGGTCCATAGCTCATCGATCTCAGAGGGGTACATATCCAGCAGATCGTTTTCTGTAATACCAGGGCAGGCAATAGACAGCAGGTCTTGATATTGCGAGAGCGTATCCTTCTCAGTATCCTGATTGTTTACCAGCTCCCAGATTTCTCGAACCTTCAGCTCACACACAACGAAGGTCTGATCGCCAATTTTTACGCTTTTTGTTTTCTGCATTTCCTTCACCTTTATTTAAGGATTTTTTTGCACTTCCAATGCGGTCTTGATATAGTCCTCTTCGGATACGCCGAGAAGACGACAGATCTTTCTCTCGTCGGCATTCAAAGCCCGGCCCTGGCCTCCTGATTGATTCCAATTCAGTCCGGATGCATCCCCGGTACCCGAACCAGTCTTGAGAGCCTCATCTTCCAGTACGGTCTTGAGATAGTCCTCTTCAGGTACACCGAGGGCCGCACAGATCTTTCGTTCGTCGGCATTCAAGGCCCTGTTTCCTCTTCCAACCTGTGTTCCCGTTGTCCTATTCATGGTTTTCTGCTCCTTGTTCCCTTCTGGTCAGATAATTTAAAAATGGTGATGGGGGGCCAACCCACAGAAGTTGGGGGACCATCACCTGATCCCGCCGATTAGATAGGAGGTACCTTGATTCTTTGAAAAAGCCTGGGCCATATAACAATGGAAGCCACAAGGATTGTTATATGTCTCTTCCAGAAAACCAAGGAACTGTCTTACCGGGACCGGCCAGCCCGACAGACAGCGCTCTTTAAGATACCTTGATTCCGAGCTTGCTCAGCCGTTCCAACTCCCCATCCAGGGCGACCTGGGGATCAGTGTCCCAATACCGGAAGAGAATCCCCGGCATGTCTCCGCACTCTTTAGATCGACAGACATCCAGGGCAAAGGAGGGTATTTGAATGTTCGTGGTATACGATCCGAGGATATTGATTTGAGAACCGAATTTATTACGCAAGGTGGACAGGGAGATAATCCGCATAAAAAGATCTGACACCTGCCCGGCGATAGCTGTATAATCCTTTCCGGCTCTCTCAATATCCTGATCAAGGTAATTAACAAGGCCGTCATGGAAATTCTGTCTTGCAATGGACAGTTTCATTTCCGTTTGTTCTTTCTTTCTGTTCAGACCTGCAATGGTTTGAGATGTGGCTATGATGGCTTCAACCTGTTTTTCATGCAGGTCTTCTTCCCTGGCTATCTGCTGTTCAAGACTTTTGAGCTTTTCAGGATCTCCCTGTATTCCACTTGCAATGTCGGCCAGCAGGTTCTCTTTTTCCTCCATCAGAGAAGAGAGTGGACTATCCTCCCCGTGTTCGGCTTCGTCGTTTTTCTGAGCTTCAAGATCAATGGTATTTTCCAGGCTCTCAATCCGTTCCTCCAGATCTACATATATAGCCTGGAGAACGAGAAGTTCTTTGACAGAAATTTTCTGATCAAAAGATGCAAGTTGCTCGGTCAAGTCACCAATTTCCTTGCGCAACGCATCTTCTTTTTCTTTGGCGTTGGTCAATTCAACCGTTATTTCATCAAATTTTTTCTTGTAATTGAAATAGTCTTCTTTTTTTCTCTCCGAAAGCGCCGCCAGGCTACCGCCGCCACGACTAATCAAGCTCTCCATCCTCACCTGCCAGTCTGCAGCTTCAATACCCATAGGCCGCCATAGGCCGTCTGTCAGGGAGTCGACCAAGTCCGGCTTTAAGCGCCTGTATCTTTTCTTCAATGGCCCTCTTTTTCTCAAACACTATTCCTTTTGTCATATGCTCCTCCTGTTTGCGTTTTCCTGTGATGATCTCGCCCGGAATCTCTGCCTGCCTTTTCAATCGCTTTCAGGGCTCCCGAGTATTGCCCGTATCTGCCTGTTTGATAGACGGTACTTTCCGACCAGGGCGGCTACGGGCTCGCCGTGACCGTAGGCCTCGCGGATCTCCCGGTTACGTTTCTTCCGGACCAGATGATCAAGGCCGCATATATAAATCAGACTTCCCTGGAATCTCCGGACAAGCTTGACGGTGTTGTCGACTCCGATCTCTTCGGCAATCCCCTGCAGGTCTCCAGGCAGATCTTCCGCCCTGGGGATGAGTTCCCGAGGAATTTCGGCCAAACTGTTGTTCATGCTCATCGGCACCTCAAATCCGGCTATGAAATTGACATATCCTTCGTTCCATGCGCTGTTATGATGTTGTACTTCATCAAACGCTTTCCGGACCAGATGCAGTCTTGCAGTGATGGGATTTCGAGGAATGATTTGGAAGAGCGGGACGGTCCTGGAAAGGAGTACCCAACATACTGATCGGAAGGATCGGGTGAGAAGAGAGGAAAATGAGAGAACAGGGCCAAAAGGCGAAAAACGGCGAGAACGCCCCGTGATCGAATTTTAAGAGGTGGGGCTGTCACGATGGACGCAGGAGCACCCTTTCGTTCAATACAGAAGATTCTAAAGATATTTTAAACGGGGTTCCGTGTTTTGGGGATGCGGTGAAATTCTGTTGATTTGGGAATGGTGGGTGGGTGGTGGGTGGTGGGTCAGAAACGAAGCCGTTTCGTTTTTGACCGGGAGAATTTGGTGCGCGTCAAATCTCCCCCCACGGGGAGAGATTTGACAGGTCTGGGTACAATCAGATAGATAAATTAAAAAGTCGCTTTGATTTGGTTTGAAGAAGATCAATTTTCGATTGATCTCCAACAAATTCCTCATAAAGAATTGCTATTATTTCAGCTTTTTTCTCGGGAGAGAGTTCCTTTTGGTACTCCTTGGAAAGGCCTTCAATTAACTCTATTATCTCTCTCAACAATGTACTTTTTAAAACACATACGGGTGATGCGATTACCACACTTTCATTACATCGTGATGATTCTTGTTCTATTGGCATACTGCTTCGCTTAACTGCTTCAAAATCATAATATGCAATTTTAGTACAAAGCTCATATAATTCTAGGTCAGATAGCATATCATTCCCTACAATATACCCAACCAGCCTCTCTGGTGTAATACTAAGACCAGCCGTTTCTATAACCTCTTGAGCCTTCTCTATATTAGAAAGATTGCTCAATCGACCTCGAAGCTCTTCATGCGCTTTGAAATAACCGGGTGAAGGCATTGGGCCTTCACCCTCGATTAACCAAGATGGAGTAATAGCTTCATTATCTATTATTTTGCAGAGTTTTAAAACAAATCCTACATCTGGCAGACTCTCTTCCTTTTCATAACGTACCAAAGTGTTTTTGTGAATTCCAAGTTTCTTAGCAAATGACGGAAGAGACTCCCCACCTCTCAAGTATCTAATCCTGTTACCTATTCCAATAACCCAATTTTCTTCCATCGCGAACAACTCCACGGGTAAGACAAAAATATGTTCCATAGCACCATATAATTTGTTGCATAAAACATATTACGGTGCTATTCCTATTCCATACAGGACAACAGCTAGACCATTAACACCCTAAAAAAATCAGCAAAAGCTGATAAAAACAGGAGAAACAAAATGCCAACCCTTAAATCTTCCAAGAGAATCGCCCATGACTGGCACCCTTGGGATATTAAAGCAGCCCTGGGGAAAAGGGGTTACAGCCTTGCCAGAGTAGCACGAGAAAACAATTATGCCAGAACTTCAGCCAACGAAGTACTCCGCAAGTCATGGCCGAACATGCAAAGAAAGATCGCCGATGTTATCGGCGTTGACCCCTGGGAGATCTGGCCGTCTCGTTATGACGACAACCGCGAGCCATTGTATCGCTACGGCTCGCGGTCCCTTGCCGCAAACAAAGGGACATCCTCCTAAATATACATAAAGGTAGCACATCGGAAACGAAAATGCATCGTCTAACTCATAACGGAAAATAGACAATATGGCACCTAAAACAAGCAGATTTCAGCGAGCAGCAGAGGCCGGTCAGTTAAGCATTTTCGATGCAATCGAAAACTATACCGCAACGAAGGAAGAAATCATTGATCAGTGCGCCCGACCGGTTGAGACAAGGGAGATCGCAAGTGAAGCCGAGGACTGTATAGAGATTGCCGCCGCCATCAAAAGAAGCATCAGAGAAAGCTGCCTGAGCCGTGAACAAGTTTGTGACGCCCTGAACGCCTACTGGGGAAGGACAGAAGAACGGCACCTGCAGGGGCACTGTCAGAAGCCGTTGTCTTATGAAATGTTCAACCACTATCTCTCCAAGCCGGTCGATTATCCAATCAAAGCCTATTTCCTCTTTGCGATTCACCGCGTCACCCAATCCCTTGAACCGGCCCGGGCAATCGTCGCCGCCGAAGGTGCGGAAGTGGCCAGTAAGGAAGATATCGCCATGATGGCCCTGGGCAAGCTGGATAAGAATATAACAGAGATGCAGCAACTTCGTCGGCAGCTCAAAAAAACAGGAATGTGAAAGGAGTTTTTATGATTGAAAAACAATACATCATCCAGGCAGTAGCGGAAGCTCTTGACGTGTTTTTCCTCCTCAGCGGCCCGGAGTTTCAGCCCATGACCATTGGCGAGATTGAGACCGAATCGAATTTGGGACGGAGCAAGGTCTATCGGATGCTCAAGACCCTGGAAGAGAAAAACATGGTCAGAAAAAGAAATGACCGCTGGGAAGTAGCTCCCGATATCGTCAAGATCGCCGATGGCTTTCGACGCCACATAGCAAAGAAACGGGCTGAGCTGGAAAAACTTCAGCAGGACTACACAGGATAAGACCGATTTCAGGTTGAAAAGACAGGACGAGTAAGGAGAGATCAGACAATGAAAGAGATACAACTCACAGACAAAGAAAGAACTGTGGTCCAGAGAATCTTGAACAAATGCAAGGAAACGATGATCTGGAATGGTGATGAGAACTGGTTTGAGGATAACGGCAACTTTCTTGTGGCTTTGGATCGCACCGAGATGCTGGCCTTGTCCGAGGCGGTGAAGAAAATCTAAAAGCCAGCTCTTAATGGTGTCTGAAATGTGCATGAATGTAATTCAAGAACAACGGAGAATGAACATGACGAAAAAAATGGAGATGGAAGAAGGTCTCGCGCTTACCAGGGAAAAAGAAAAAATGGACCAAAGATCAAAAGCCTTTGATCTCTTGGCGAATGCGACCTCGACAATCGCATTTTTAAAGGATGTCACTATTTCAAACGCTCTAACTTCTGATCGAGACCATATTGGTATAAGCCCGGAAGGCGAGGAAGGCCTTTCGTGTATTCTTGGCAACATAGAGCGCGACATGAAAGAGGCGATGGACCTGTTCTAATCAGGCCAACATATATAAGAGGGAGTTCCATTTATGAGAAAAAACATTCAGGCATTCAGGGATAAAGAAGAGGTTGAAATCCTTGAGCAGGGCCAGGAATTTAAAAAAGGGCTGTCAGTAATAGAACAGAGCGAAGTTGCCAAAATTAACAGAGAGCATGCCATCAAGCAGGCGGAAAAGTACCTGGATGGCCAGACATATGATTTGACCAAAATCACGGCAGAAATTGATCTCCTATTAAAACAAACGTCACAAATCTTTGTTCATATTGGCAGAAGGTTGATAGCAGTAAAGAAAGTTGAGGGACACGGTTCATTTACCAAATGGCTGGAACAGAATTTCCCTCTTTCTACCAGACAAGCCCAATATTTTATGTTCGTCGCCGATAGACTGGAAAAATGTCCAGAATTAGCCTCATTTGCAAAGGCTGGAGTGAGTAAGGCTATTGCCCTGTTGGAATTGCCGGAAGAGTATACCGAGGAATATATCCAGGAAGGGACAATCAACGGTAAGCCGCTTGATGAATATCAGGCCATGACCAAAAAGGAACTGGAAGCCGAAATCAAAAAGCTTAAGAACAATCAGGAAAAGATCATCGCCGAAGAGACAAAGGCCCTCAAGGCCGAAAACAATGATCTGATCAGGGAGAACAAGCGCCTCAAAGCCTACGAGCCCACCGAAAAGACAACCCCTGAGTGGTGTCTTGAGAAGACCAGTGAAATTATGAAATCAGGCCTGCGTGTCGTCAATCTGGTCCATGAACTCATGGCCGATGAACGGTTGAAAGACGATATCATGACCAAAGCCAAGATAGAGGGGCAGGTATTGGTGGTAAAAAGGGCTGCGGAAGATCTGCTTTATGAAATGTTTCCCGAAAAGGAATAACACTCAATGGCCCTCAAAGAATCCATCATTGACCAGATCAGGGGGGAACATTCCAGAGCACCGCGAGGGGAGAAGTCCAGCGTGGTCAGGAGATGGGCAGACATCCTTAAATGCTCCAAAAACAGTATCTGGTCTGAGATCAAAACGAGCCGCAAGAGAACGAAGGTATCGAAGAACGAGGCACTTGAAGAAACGACAAAAATCGTATTCCAAGTAAAGTATCGTGGTCCTGCCTGCGCCCCTCCTCTTCCCACTGATCAGGCCTATGACCTGGCAGTCAGAAACGGATTGTTCCTTGAAGGAATGCCGCTTTTTTCTGTCTCCAGTATCAACCGACAGGCAAGGAAAATGGGATTAAGCAAGGAAACCCACCGCGTCCAACGGTATCAGGCGGAACGTCCAAATCAGATGCACCACGTCGACGCTTCAACATCCAAATTTTTCTACGCGGACAGAAAAACAGCGGACGGCAAAGACTTTGTTCTCAAGACTCACGGGCCATCACAGAATTACAAGAATAAGCCGACACCTCTTCACCAAAGAGTGTGGATTTACGGCCTGACCGACGATTATTCAGGCCTTGCGGTTGCGCGGTACATAGTTGCACCTGGAGAAGAGCTT
>JAJYAX010000037.1 GCA_021779275.1 Deltaproteobacteria bacterium
GGAGGCAAATCGTGCGGAGGGCTGCAGCGCCAGACTTTTCAGGATCAGCTCATCCCAGGCCCAGTTCAGGTCGGGTCGAAAGCTGCTCGGCGGCGGGAGGCGGCCGTCCGTCCGCTCGGGCAGGCGGCCGGTCAACATCCGGTAGGCCAGGACCCCGAGACTATAGAGATCCGCCCGCTCGTCAATCGTCTCCGGCCGGGACTCCTGCTCCGGAGCCGCATAAAAGGGAGAGCCCACCTGCAGGCCGGGGATCTCCGGCTTCTCTTCGCCGCGAATGCGGGAGAGGCCGAAATCGATGATCTTGATCCGGTCGTCATTGGTGATCATCAGATTGAACGGCTTGATATCCCTGTGGATTATCCCGGAAAAATGGAGCCTCTCCAGACCCTTCAAGGCCTGGAGAATATAAAAGCTGGTCCTGGCCACCGAGATGGCCCGGGATGGCTCCTCCACCCGGTATGACTCACCGATAAAGTCGCCAACGGAATGGGCATAGTATTCCAGAACAATAAACGGGGTTCCGTTTTCCTCGTCGCAGTCAATGACCTTGGCGATATGGGGATGGGAGATAGCTCCCATGATCCTGGCCTCTTCCAGAAAGATCTGCCGGAGGCGCGCAGCCCCTGTCAGGTGCGCGAAGAGTTCCTCCCGGGGATCAAGGGCCTTGAGGGCGACGATCCTGCCCGTTACCGGCGCTTTGGCCTTATAGACCGCGCTCATCCCCCCCCTGCCGAGACGTCCGAGGATCTCATATCTGCCCATTGTCTTCATTGGCAGCGCAACCGTTCGGCGTAGATACCGGGAAACCCCCGCTTATGGATCTTTGCGATGGTCTTTTCGATGTCATAGGGGATGAAGCGTACGTCAAGATCCCAGGTCTCATCGTCCCATATCAGGTACTTGGCCCGATTGTCTCCATCCCGGGGCTGCCCGACACTGCCGGCGTTGATGATATATCTGTTGTTCTTTTCCAGGTGCAGCCGGCCTTGGGCCAGAGGAGAACGGGAGATTTTCCCCTGCTGCCGCGACACCAGCAGGAGCTCGTGGGTATGCCCGACAAAATAGAGTGAGGCCCCGGCGGCGGCCAGGAGTTCTTCTATCACGAGATCCGGTTTTTTAGAGAGATAGACGAAGACCGAACCGGGCGGATACCCATGCACGAACCAGTTCGTGCCGGTATCCAGGAAGGCCGGCAGAGCGCGGCAATAGTCCAGGCTCTCTGCGGAGAGAAGCTGTTCTGTTTGTATACTGTTTTCCCGGGCCTGAAAATTCATCCAGTTCCTGGACTTGGCGGAGAGAAGGGCGGCCTCGTGGTTGCCGAGTACGGTCCTGCACCGCAGGTTCCGCACCCCCCGGATGACATCCTCCGGGTCGGGCCCGTACCCGATCATATCGCCCAGACAGATTATCCCACCCAGCCTCTGCTGCAAAATGTCGGCACAAACTGCCTGGAAGGCCTCCAGGTTGCCATGGATATCAGAGAGAATTGCCAGTCGCATTGATCCCCTACCTACGGTGAATGTTTATGACGGCTTCCAGTCTAGAATAAAAGAGTCTTGCCTGGCAAGCCTTTTATGGCCGGATCGCCATGATTCCCATGGCTCTTGGCGGGCCGGCCTTGCAGGTCTCGACAAATTGGACTTGAAAAAGCCTTAAAACCGGCATACGTTTGTCTGCAATCGTTGTGGTGAGAAATTTCAGCTGGAGATTTTCACGAGTCATGTCCAAATCAGAGCCGAAAAAAAGGCCCCCCGGAATGAAAATACGCCCCGTGGAGGTGGATGACCTGGCGCCGGTCTTCCATCTCGGGGAAAAATTGTTTACGGCCAACACCGTGCCGAATCTCTACCGCACCTGGGACGAGTTTGAGGTGGTCGGTCTGTACCAGAGCGATGCGGAATATTGCTTTGTGGCTGAAATCGGAGAGCATCTTGTGGGATTCGTCCTGGGGACGGTGATCAGCAAGACAAAATCCGCCTGGAAATACGGCCATCTGATCTGGATGGGGGTTGACCCGGCCTTTGCCCGGCAGGGAGTCGCCGACCGCCTGGCCAGACACTTTCTGGAGACGATGCTGGAGGAGGGGGTGCGGATGCTCATCGTGGACACCGAGGCGGATAACCTGCCCGCCTTGAAATTTTTCCGCAAGATGGGCTTCACCAACCCGCAGGAGCACATTTACATGACCATGAACCTCTCCGGCCGCCAGCAGACGGCCCTGGAGAAAAAAGGCAACGGCCAGGCGAAAAAATAATCCCATGCCCCTCTCCCTCTCCCCGAACCCGATTCAGCCCCAGCGCCTGCTCCGTCTGCTCCAGCGGATGATCGATATCTACAGCCCGTCGGGCAAGGAAGAAGAACTGCTGGCCTATCTCTATACCTATTTCAAGAAACGGCATCTGCCGGTCCGCCGGCAGATGCTGGAGGACGGCCGGTACAATCTGATCGTGGCCCCGGCCGATGTCGATATCGAGCTGGCCCTGATCGGGCATGTGGATACGGTTCCCGCCCATGATCTGGAGGAGATGGGCTTTTCCCGGGACAATGACATCATCTCCGGTCTGGGCGCCGCCGATATGAAAGGGGGCTGCGCCGCGATCATTGAGGCCTGCCTCTGCCTCTGGGAGGCGGGCTCAGGGAACAACTGGCCGGTGGCCCTGATCCTGGTCGTGGGCGAAGAGGAAAACGGCGACGGCGCCTTACGCCTGCTGGAAGACCATCACTTCCCCTGGGCCATCATCGCCGAACCCACCGGGCTGAGCCCCTGCCTGGCCCATTACGGCTATATTGAGATGCAGCTGACCACCCGGGGGAAACGCCGCCATGCCTCTCTGGCCAAGGGACGAATTAATCCGGTGGAGAGTCTCCTCAAGACCTTGCTGGCCCTGATCCATCATATGGACGCCCGGCGTCCGGAGGCGGTGTACAACATCCGCGACCTGCTCACCTCCCAATCCGGTTTTGCCGTTCCGGAGTGGTGTCATGCCTGGATCGATCTCCACCTGCCGCCGCATACCCCCACCGGCGCCATGTGCTCCGAACTGGAAGAGGTGGCGACAGCCTCCCTGACCGGCAGGAGCCTGAAGCCGGTCGAGGTGCGTTTTCATACCATCCAGGACGGTTACGACCTGCCCGGCAAAGGCGCTGTGGTTGAAACGCTGCAAAGGGTGTACGATCAGCGCGGCCTGCCCTGGCAACCGGCGGCCTTTCCCAGCCATTCGGACGCCAATCTGCTCTGGGCCCACGGGGTCAAGCCCATCCTGCTGGGTCCCGGCAGTCTGGCCAAGGCCCACGTTCCCGAAGAGTCCATCGATGTGGAGGAGATCCTGGCCGCGGCCGAGATCTACCGCCAGTTGATCTTCGAGATGTTCTCAAGCTAAATAATCATTATGTTTTCAGAATTATAGAGGCTGTACAAGATGGGAAAACCGAAATTTGCGTCCGTGCACGGTGGTCATAGCGGTCAGTTCTGCCTGCATGCGACGGACACCCTGGAGGAGATTATCCTCTCCTATATCCGCCATGGCTTTGCCTGGGTGGGCGTCACCGAACATGTCCCCGGTCTGCGCGAGGACCTGCTTTATCCGGATCAGAGACAGGCGGGGCTGACCCCTGCGATCCTGTATGACAAGTTTGCCGCCTATATCCTGGAGTGCCGGAGACTCAAGGAGAAGTATGCCTCGGAGATCAGGATCTATGTGGCCATGGAGATCGAGACCTACAGCGGCTACCGGGAGTTCATCCCTTCTCTTATGGAACGGTTCGGGCCTGAATATATTGTCGGCTCGGTGCATTTCGTCGATGATCTGGGCTTTGATTATTCCCGGGAACAGTATGAGGCGACGGCAAAGGCGGTGGGCGGTCCGGATGCCCTCTACTGCCGGTATTTTGATCAGCAGTACGAGATGATCGAGCTTTTAAACCCCGCCGTCGTCGGCCATTTCGACCTGATCCGGCTCTTCGATCCCGAGTACCGGCAAAGGCTCCTGCGGCCGGATATCGCCCGGCGGATCCGGCGCAACCTGGAACTGATCAGGGAGCGGGATCTGATCATGGACTTCAACCTCAGGTCTCTGCTGAAAGGGGCGCAGGAACCCTACATCAGCGAGTCGATCCTTGTGCAGGCGCGGGAGCTGGGCATTGCCGTGGTCCCCGGCGACGACTCCCATGGGCTCGACTCCATCGGGGTCAATATGGACAAGGGGATAGCCATCCTGGAGCGGCTGGGCTTCGATACCGACTGGAAGACCCCGGTCCGGGAAGAGTTGCAATAAAGATCCTTGAACTATCTGGTCCACCGCTGCAGGTCCGACGACGCGGCCGCCTTCCGGAGGGTTTTGAGCATTTCCGGGGCGTCGAACAGCTTCTTGCACAGCTCGCACTTGCGGTAGGTGACGATTTCCCGGGCCGGGATCCCGGCAAATGAGGCGATGGCGGTGATGCCCATGGCGCGGATGCAGTCGTACAGCGGGTCGGTCTCGGCCTTGGTAAAGAGCTGCCGGATTGAATGGTCCCTGAGGTTGCCCAAGAGGAAAAAATCGGTGGTGCTGAAGTGGCTGCCGGCATCGCAGCAGGCGTACATGGAGAGATCCGGGGCCAGGTAGGGGTTCATGGCGCAGCGGTTTTCCTGGTAATCCGTGCGGATGGCTTTTTGCGCCAGGGAATCGGCCCGCCCGGCATAGATGAGGGGCTCCGGGAAGAATTTGAGGGCGTTGTCCCGGAGATAGCCTTCATAGGGGTCATCCTGCTCCGAGAAATCGGTGACAAAGGAGATAAAATAGTCAAGTCCCGTTGCGATGCAGCCGCGGGCCGCGTTCAGCACATTCTCGCGCGGGACGTTTTCCTGGTGCCATCTGCTGTAGCTCAGGCGCAACTGGGAAAGTCCGCAGTGCTTGAGGCGCTTGAGCAGGTCTTCCGTCTCCGCCGGGCTCCTGGCCCAGGAGCAGTTGGTCACGATCCTGGTGTAGATCTGCTTTTCACGGCAGAGATCCACCAGTTCCAGGAGGTCGTCGAAATACATAAAGGGCTCGCCGGCGGTAAAACTGATGCCGGTGACGCCGGCCGCGGCCATCTCCCGGATGATTGCCCCGGCCCGGGCCAGCTCCATCTTCCCGGAGGCCGGTTGCTCCCCGGCCGCCACACAATGGGCGCATCTGATATTGCAGCGGGTCGAGTATCCGAAGGCGATTTTTCTCATGATGTATTAGGGTTTTTTGTAAATAATTTTAGGGGGAAACTATGAAGGCAATTTCCAAAGATCAGGCCCTTGCCTGTGTTGCGCACAAGGAGTTCGGTGACGATATCATCCGCTCCGCAGAGAGTGTTGTGGTGATCCTCACCCAGAGCTGGTGCCCGGAGTGGCTGGCCATGCAGTCCTTTCTGTCCGGTTTTTCCGCCTCCGAGGTCTACTGCCTCGAATATGATCGCACTGATTATATGGATATATTCCGTGCATTCAAGGAGAATGTCTTCGGCAATGATCAGATTCCGTATATCCGCTATTATCGAAGGGGCATATTGACCAGGGTATCCAATGCCGTTTCGGAGACGGTGTTTAAAGAAAACATCGGGGTTTCCTCTTCACAAGAAGGCTGAGGCGTTCCCTCTCCACTGAACAAGGCCTTAGGTCCCTTTAGGCCTTTCCAGGCCCAATGGCGCCAGAATCCGGTTGTTGAAACGATTCACCAGCAGGTCGTCCGGATCATTGCCGATCATCCGGGAGATCTCCTGTATCCGCTCCGCCACCTGTTGATTTCGCTCCCGGCAGGCGGCGCGCGCCTGTTCAATATGATTCCAGTCCCTGTCGGCGACAAACAGCCGCCAGGCTTTCAGGATCTCCGGAAAGAGCTTTTCCCGCAGGCCATCGAGAAAGGTCACGTAAAAACCGAGGGATGATTCCCGTTGCTCCCTGATTGCATAGGCTAAAAGACCCTGCGGATGCGTGTCGGCCAGGATATCTTTCACGGCCCGGCCGACGAACTCCATCACCGAGCCCGGAAAATGGCCGATGATCGCCTGCAGTGCTTCGGAGGCAAAGGTTGTTTGCAGGATCTCACCTACCTCGTGATAGATAAACAGGTTCATTTCCTGTTCGACTATCGTGTCCAGCGAGTCTATAAACAGGCCCCGGTCAAGTGTGCCGCCCTTAAACACCCCATAGGACCGCAAGGCCTGCAGCAATGAGCCCCTGCAGGATGACCGCACCTCCTGGATCTGGTCCCAGAAGAAAGAGCGGAGAGATTCCTTGCGGATAATAATCAGGCCGTCCTGTACCATCGCAAAGGGACTGGCCATCTCTCTTGCCCGCTCTTTGCCCAGGATGATGACCGGACACCCTTCATAATCGCGTTGCCCGATCTTCTCCGCGAGAAAAAAGACGGTCTTCATTGATCGTCCGTACCCGGCGCCGTAGAGGAGCCTGCTCTCGTTCAGGGCGGCGTTGATCTCTTCGAGTTCCAGCGGCGCCAGCATTTTTCCCGAGACCGAAAGGGGGCGAAAGGATTCCTCCGCTATGGTCGCCCAGTAGTTTTCCTTCGTATCTATCCAGTCAAGCAGGACAGCCGGCTCCGGTTCTTCCCAGGGCTGCAGTCCTTTTTCCCATTTATAGAGATTGCGCAGTTTGAGGACCATGGTGCACATCGAATATATGCCATGATCACGGGCATCTGAAATATCGCAGTTATGCTGAAGGTCGCGGAGGAATGGCGTAAATTCGGCTAAGGATGACATGGTTGCTTCGCTGTGACTCGCGGGTGCTGTTATTATTGACATGCTGTATCTCTTCGTGTCCCGTACTCTACGGAATACTATAGGCATTAAACCAACGTTCACTCCAGGAAAAAACAGAAAAGACATCTGCCTCCTCCGCCGGATTCGGAAGCCGGAGGAGGAGAGCGGCATTCTCATACCCATGAGATGCAGTACTGTCTGCGAGGTTTGATTATATTTACTTTGACTTTCTCCGGCCTGACCCATAAAATTTTCACGAGAAGAACAAATCAGTACGGAGTGGAATGATGAAAATTCAGGCAGGTATAGGTTTCAGTAAAATTCGCAAGGCGGCCGAGGCGGGTGTCGAGGCCGCCTCCTCCGCACTGGCGGGGCTTGCCGGCGAAAGGCCTGCTCTCATTATAGTCTTCACGACTCCCCGCTATGATCTTTCCGCCCTGATCGAGGGAATCCGCTCCGTTACCGGGACAGCTCGCCTGATTGGAGCCACCGGTTCCGGCGAGATCGTCCAGGGCCGACATCTGGGGTTCGGCGGCGGCGTCAGCGTGCTTGCCCTGACCGCCGGGCCCTACCGGTTTGGCGTGGCATCGGCCGCCGGTATTAAGGGAAACCTTGACCGGGCCGGGCGGGCCATCACCCGGGAGAGCAAGGCCGAAGCAGGCCCCAGCCCTCACGCCGCAGTGGTACTGCTTGCCGATTGCCTTGCCGGCGACCTGCAGCAGCTGGTGCAGGGCGTGTATCGCATCACCGGGCCCAAGGTCGCCATCAGCGGGGGCGCCGCCGGGGACGAACTCAAGTTCGAACGGACCTTCGTGTTTCACGATGACCGGGTTATCGAGGGAGGGGCGGTCGCCCTCTGGATTGCCAGCGAGACGCCGGTGAAGGTGGTGACACGGCATGGCTGGGAACCGATAGGGATTCCCCTGCTGGTCACCCGCGCCGAAGGAACGGAGATCATCGAGCTCGGCGGACGTCCTGCCGCTGAGGCCTATGAGGAGCAACTCGGGTTTGCCCCGGGCCAGCTGAGCGCCGACAAGTTTTGGGGAACCTCCATTGTTCATCCCTTCGGCCTGCTCCAGTCGGATGGGACGGCCGTGATCCGGGTCGCCCGTTCCAAGACGGAGCAGGGGACGCTGAGAATCCAGGGCTGCGTGCCGCCGACAGGCAGCGCCGTCCAGGTGATGGGCAGTTCTACCGAGGCCTTGCTCGATGTCGCAGGCGAGGTCGCGGCTGTTGCGCTGGCCGATCAGCCGGAGGCGGGGGTCCTGCTGGTCTTCAGCTGTGCGGCGAGAGCCGTTATCCTGGGATCCCGGCTGTCCGAAGAGGCACAACGGCTCCAGTCCGCGGCTCGGGAGACGCCGACTTTCGGGTTTTATTGTTGCGGCGAGTTTGCCCGGACTGCCGGTGTGTTGGGAACCCACAATGCCACGATAACCGCTCTGGCGCTCTAAGGGAAGAAGATGTCCCACCTCTCCGGTACCGATTACGAAAAATTGCCGCCGCAAACGGGCGCGGAAGATCTTCTGCAGCTGCGGGCGGCACGGGATACAGCCGTACAGGCCGCCCGTGAGGCCGTTCGTGATACGACGCGTCTGACCCGCCTGCTGACCATCCTGCATGATCCCGGCCCGTTAAATATTTTGCTCGACCGGGTATTGTCGACGCTCTCGGAGTTGTTTCTGGCGGATATAATTGTGCTGCTCGATCCGGCCGGGACGGGATCACTTTCCCCGCTGGCCGCCATCGGGCTGCCGGAGGATAGGTTGCAGCTGCCGTTTTCCGGTGAAGAAGGCGGCTCTCTCCAACGCCTGATGCAGACCGGAGAACCTCTCTGTATCGAACATGCAGAGAGAGATCCGAGGGTGGATTTTCAGCTCCGTGACCAAGGCGCCAAGGCCGTTGTCGGGCTGCCGGTGGATGGCAGTCATACGGTCCGGGGCGTCCTGTTCCTTGCCCGTTGCCGTCCCGATCCCTTCGTCGGCGCCGATGTCGCACTGCTGCGGACCATGGCCTACCGGATCGGGCGGACGCTGATAGAGGCCCAGCGCAGCGATCAATTCGAGAAGATCGTACAGAGCGGCCGCGAGATCGGCCGGCATCTGGATCGCGCAGCGGTTACCGCCGAGGCGGTGCGACTGCTTCCCGTCATTGTCCGCGCCGATGCCTCCGCTCTGATTCTCAGTGATCCGGCCGGCCGGATTTCCTGTGCGGCGCAGACCGGTCTGCCTCCGTCGTGCACCGTCGCCCTCCGCCGGTTTGCGGAAGGCCTGATTGCCTCCTCCCTGCTGGGGGAGGGCGAGCCCTACAGGACGGCGGACATCGGTGCGACCCTGGCCCGGCTGTCACTGACATCCTTGAGCCTCTTGCCGGTGCGGGCCGTGCTGGCGATCCCGATGTACCGTAAAGATCGTATTCACGGCCTGGTCTTCGCCTTGCGCTTTACCTCCATTGGTTTCAATTCCGGCGCTTCACAGGTCGCCATGATCTACGCTGAGCAGATCTCGGCCGCCCTGGAGAACTCCAGGCTCTATCAGGCCGTCCATAATGAACTGGCGGAACGAAAGCGGCTGGAAGAGGTGCAACGGAAATGGGAACGGCAGCAGCAACACCTGCA
>JAJYAX010000038.1 GCA_021779275.1 Deltaproteobacteria bacterium
CTTCGTATCATGGCGCCCTATTGCGGCGGCGGTTTCGGCGGCAAGGACGGAATCACCGTCCAGAGCCTCTTGGGACTGGCGGCCCTCAGCTGTCCAGGACGTCCGGTGAAGATGTGGTGGCGGCGGGAGGAGAGTTTTCTGGCCGGGGCCAAGCGGCATCCGGCCCGGCTCTATTACCGGCTGGGGGCGGCAAAAGACGGCAGGCTGCAGGCCTTGTCCGCCCGGATCTATTACGATACCGGGCCGTATGACCATCTGGGCGGAGTGGTGGCGGCACTCGGCCTTGAGCATGCCGGCGGGCCCTATCGGATTCCCGACACCCATCTCCGGGTCTGGGCCGTCTATACCAACAACCCGCTGTCCGGGGCCTTTCGGGGCTTTGGCGTTCCCCAGGTCGCGACAGCCATGGAGTCGATGATGGACATGATGGCGGCCCGGCTCAATATCTCACCGCTTGAGATCCGTTTGCAGAACGCCTTGATCCGGGGGGATCGTTGTCCGGCCGGGATCACGCGCCAGGGCTCCATCGGACTGACGGAATGCCTGCGGACGGTGCAGTCCCACCCGTTGTGGCAAGACCGGTCCCGCTGGCAGGCGGAGGCCGGGCCATTGCGCAAAAGAGGTGCCGGTATTGCCTGCGTCTCTCACGGAATGGGCTACGGTCCGGTGGTGCCGGATTCGGCCACGGCGGGGATCGAGTTGATGGAGGATGGCCGCTTTCGCATCCTGGCAGGCGTTGTCGACATGGGGCAGGGAAATGCGGCGACCTACCTGCAGATAGCCGGAGACATCCTCTCCCAGCCGCCGGAGGGTATGGTGCTGGTGCTTCCGGATACGGACCGCACCTTTCCCTGCGGCTCTTCCTCGGCCAGCAGGACCACCTACACCTACGGAAACGCCCTGATCGCAGCCGCCGGGACGCTGAAAAACCGCCTGTTGGCCAGGGCCGCCGACATGCTGATGATCGCGGGTCCTTCAGAATTGACGCTGGTCCCCGGCCGTATTCGGCATCTGCCCACCGGAAAGGAGGTGTCCTTGGTCCGTTTAGGGTGTCTGCTGAACCCGGCCGAGAGACTTGCGACCAGCCATTTTCGAGCCCCGCTCTCGAAAGAAGAGCCGACACCTGACGCCAACCTGCGCCTGCACGGCTTTCCCCATACCATCTTTTCTTACGCGGTGCATCTGGCCCGGCTGGAGGTGGATGAATTGACCGGCAAGGTGGCGGTGATCGACTACCTGACGGTGAGTGACTGCGGCCGCCTCATCAACCCGAAACTCTTCGAGGGTCAGCAGGAAGGCGCCGTGGCCCAGGGCCTGGGCTACGCCCTCAATGAAGACGTCATTGTCGACCAGGGCCGGATGCAGACCACGGACCTGACCACCTATATCATCCCGACGGCCTCGGACATGCCGGAGATCGAGTCTCTTGCGATACCCATTGCCGAGCATACCGGTCCTTACGGCCTGAAAGGGGCTGGTGAAATCGGCATCGACGCCCCGGCGGCGGCCGTCGCCAACGCCGTCTGCGATGCCTGCGGCCTGCGGCTGTACCGGTTTCCTTTAACTGCCGAGCGGATCCTGACGGCGCTGTCCAAAGGTAGCGAGAGATGAAGATCGCATTTGAACTCAACGGCAAGGACATCTGCCTGGAGACCGCCGGCGACCGCCGGGCAGTGGATCTCTTGCGGGAGGATCTGAACCTTACCGGCGCCAAAGAGGGTTGCGGCACCGGTGAATGCGGCGCCTGTACGATCCTGGTGGATGGACGAAGCCAATTGTCCTGCCTGATGCTTGCGGCCCAGCTGTCAGGCCGGAAGGTTGTCACCATAGAAGGCCTGGCGACGGCGGGAACCCTGCATCCGGTCCAGGCATCTTTTGCGGCGAACGGGGCGGTGCAATGCGGTTTTTGCACCCCCGGCATGGTCCTGACCGCAGTCGATCTTCTGGAACGCCATCCCCACCCCGGACGGCAAGAGGTGATCGCGGCTATCAGCGGCAACCTCTGCCGCTGCACGGGGTACAAGAAGATCGTCGAGGCTATTGAGAGAGCCGGCCAGCCACCGGCCATGGAACTCTCTATCCAGAGGGAAATCGACCGGATTCCATCGGCTGTCTCAACGGGTTCAACGGGAAGTCCTGAGCGCCCGGTCTTTGTCCCGGAATCGTTGGGCGACCTCTGGCGGCTTCTCTCCGATCATCCCGGCGCCCAGGTTTTAGCAGGCGGAACCGATTTGCTGGTTTGGCTCCGAAACGGACGGATCAATCCCTCGGCCCTGATCTGCCTGGAGCGGATCGAGGCCCTGCAGGGCATCAGCGAAAGCGATGACGGTGTGCGGATCGGCGCCGGCGTGACGCATGAAACGCTGCTCGAAAGTCCGGTGATCGGACGCCTCTTCCCGGTCCTGGCCCAGGCCGTAAAAACCCTGGGCTCGCCCCATATTCGCCGGACGGGGACCCTGGGCGGCAACATCATGACCGCCTCTCCGGCCGCCGACACCCTGCCGCCGCTCTCTGTCCTCGGGGCAAGCGTGGAACTGCAATCGCCCCAAGGTATCCGCTGTCTGCCGGTGGATACCTTTCTTGCAGGGCCGGGACGCACCGCATTGCTGCCGGGTGAAATTCTTGTCGCCGTCCGCATTCCCCGGCCAGCCGGAATCACCTTCCAGTACTTTGAAAAGGTCGGCCTTCGGGAGGCCATGGCCTGCGCTGTCGCCTCCCTGGCGGCCGTGCTTAAGGTTTCGGATTCCGGCATAATCGAATTCGCCCGCCTCGCCTGGGGAAGTGTCGGCCCCACCGTGGTGCGCTTGCCGGAAATAGAATCGGCTCTTGCCGGGCGCCCCTTTACCCGGGAGACCTTTCAGGCGGTGGTTCCGCTGGTAGGGCGGCGCCTCTCTCCGATCAATGATGTCCGGGCCAGCGCCGCTTACCGAAGGCTGGTTGCCGCCAACCTGTTGTTGCGTCTGCCGGCGGTTTTCCCCTCCTGCATGCCCGGTTTCGCCGGCCAGTTTCCGGAGGGAGGAACATGATTGAGACCAAATCATCATCCCCGGTAGCGGAAACCGCCGATACGCCCCTGCTCGGCCAACTCCTGTCCCGGAAATTTCTTTGCCTGATGGCCGCGGCCTTTTTGGCCTATGCCAACATCTCCGTCTTCTTCGGCTTTGTCGATTATCTGCATACGTTGCCGGTTCCGCCTGCCGATTACGGCCTGCTCATCGGCGCGCTTGCCGCCGTATCCCTGATCGTCCGTCCGATTATCAGCCCCTTTTTCCACTCTGGAAACGCGAGAGGGCTGCTGTTTCTGGGCGTCGGCCTTGCCGTTTGCTCTCTTGCCGCCTACACCCTGGCCACCGGTTTCTGGAGCCTGCTGCTGGTCCGCTGTCTGCACGGGATTTCCTTCGCGGTCCTGGGCACGGCCCTGATGACCCTGATCGTGGAGGTCATCCCCAGGGAAAAGAGCGCCCAGTTTTTCGGATATCTGGCGGTGGCCACCCTGCTGCCCAACACCCTTGTGCCCCCATTCCTGCCGTTTCTGGAGGCGCATCTGGGCGGATTCAACCGGATTCTCCTCGTGTTTGCAGCCCTCACCCTTCTCATCTTCCCCCTGGTCTTCGCGGTGACTGGAAAAGGTCAGGAAAGAAAGGCGCAGGACGGTTCATCCGCACTCACTGGCCGCGAGATCATCCGGAATCTGCAGGATATGCAGGTCCTGCGAATTCTGGCCGCCATGCTGCTGCTCTACTGCGGCCACGCCCTGGTCTTTTTTTTCCTGGACGGTTACGGTAAATATATAAAGATAGCCTATACAGGGGTTTTCCTGACCCTCTCGACCGTGGGCGAGATCGGCATTCGCGTCATCGCCGGTTCCGTCTTCGACCGGATGGATAAAGGCCGCCTGGCGGCCTGGAGTTTGCTAGGCCTGGGCCTGGCGTATATTGTCCTGGCATCTGTATCCGGCAAGTGGATTTTCTTCTCCCTGGGCCTGGTCTTCGGGTTGGGCTGGGGTGTCGCCATGCCGGTCTTCAACGGCCTGATGTTCGATGTCTCACAACCTCGATTCCGGGCCTTCAATATCAACCTGGGCCTGCAGATGTTCCAGGCCGGTTTTTTCCTGGGTCCACTGATCGGCGCCCCACTGCTTGCCCGCCTGGGCTATGGGGTGCTCTATATGTTCTGCGCCGGCATGAGTCTGCTGGCCGCAGTCCTCATGTTGGGAAAAGGAGAGGAGAAAAATGCCGAACGATCCAAAGATGGAGTATGATATCCCGGCAGGCCAGGAATGGGAGGTCCGGAGGTTCCACCCCGAGGATGCCGAAGGGGTGGTGCGCCTCTTTCACTCGGTCTACGGGGCCGGCTATCCGGTCAGGACCTATATGGAGCCGCAGCTGCTGATCGCGGAAAATGCCGCCAATCGCACCATTTCCAGTGTGGTCAAGACCAGAAGGGGAGATATCGTCGGCCACACGGCGCTGTTCAACAGCGCGCCGCATCCGGGGACCTATGAATCCGGGGCCGGTGTGGTTCATGCGGCCTACCGTGGCGGAAAAGGAATTTTCACCCGGGTAGTAGCCCACGGACTTGAGCTTGCCGCCACCCTGCCGGGTGTGGATGCCGTCTTCGGCGAGCCGGTCTGTAATCATCCCTTCAGCCAGAAGATGTCGATTCGTCTGGGCTTTATCCCTCGGGCCTTGGAGGTGGATCTGATGCCTGCCGCGGCCTATGTTCAAGAGGGAAGCGCCGCCGGCCGGGTGGCTGCGTTTCTTGATTTCCATACCTGCACCAAAAAGCCCCACCCGGTCTATCTGCCGAAGGTCTATCAGGAGGAACTCGGTTTTCTTTATGAAGACCTGGGAGACGAGCGGGATTTCCTCTTCGTAGAAGACGGCCCGCTCATCGGCACTGTCACCGACATCAGGTCCCGGGTCTTTGATTTTGCCGGTGTGGCCAGGGTTGCAGTCCATGCAGCGGGGCCTGATTTTGCCGCCCGGTTGGAGGCGCTGGAAAAAGACCTGCAGGCACAGGGGGTGCTGGTCATTCAACTCTGGTTGAACCTGGCCGGACCCTGGGTTGGCGGAGCGGTGCAAGCCATACGTGACAACGGATATTTTCTGGGTGGCGCTCTCCCGCGCTGGTTTGACACCGATGGCCTGTTGATGCAAAAGATCGGCAAGCGTCCGGATTGGGAAGGTATTCTGACTGAAAATGATCGCTATAAAAAAATCCTCGAAATGGTTCGAGCCGATTGGGAGAGATCGAACAAGGAGAAACGTGATGGAAATTGATGTGCAGGTGGAAGGAAAGGCTCTGGTTGCCTGCGTCCGGGGCCGGGTGGATACGGTTTCGGCTGCGGCCTTTGAGAAGGGCCTGGCCTACGCCTTGAGCCGGGAGGAAAAGTGGCTGGTGTTCGACCTCTCCGGATTGGAATACATCAGCAGCGCCGGGCTCCGTGTCTTTCTGACCACCGCCAGGAAATTGAAAGCCAAGGGGGGGGATATCCGTCTTGCCGCGGCCCAAGGCTCGGTCAAAAAGGTGTTTCAGGTCTCCGGGTTTTTCACTCTCTTCAAGCACCTCGACACCAAAGAGGCGGCACTTGCAACGATCTGACCCGCCTGGCGGAGCGGTTTTCATCGAGCTTCCGGCCAGACTTGAAAATCTGCAGGCATTCATCGCGCCGGTTCTTGCCGTGGCGCGGGCGCTTCCTCTGGGTGAAGAGCGATGCAGCAACCTGGAACTGGCCCTGGAGGAGAGCCTGGTGAATATCTGCAACTACGCCTACCCGGACAGGGACGGCACGGTGCGGATTTCATCCCGGCCGGAACAAGACCGCCTGATAGTCGGCATTGAGGATAATGGAATTGCCTTTTCTCTTGTCGAGGCCGCCGTTCCCGATCTGTCCGTGGACCTCCCGGACCGTAAGATAGGCGGCCTGGGGGTTCATCTGGTTCGCAGCCTGATGGACGAGGTCCGTTATCGGCGGGAGGCGGACCGGAACCTGCTGGAACTGGTCCTCTTCTTTCACGATGCCGAGGTTTCCACATGATCAGGACTAGACGCCCCCTGCTGAGGCTTCTCCTCCTCGTCTGGGTGCTCCTCAGCTGCTCCAGGGCTCTCGCAGTCGAACCGCCGGGTCTGAAAAAAATCTCCTTTCTGCCGCAATGGCTGCCCCAGGCGCAGTTTGCCGGATATTATATGGCGCAGCATAAAGGCTATTATCGGGCGCACGGCATCGAGTTGACCATTATCCAAGGCGGACCGTCGCGATCTCCCACGGAGTATCTGAAGGAGAAAAAGGCGGATATCGTCACCCTCTGGCTTTCTTCGGCGCTGCAACTCACAGCCCAGGGGGTGGATGTGGTCAATGTCGGGCAGATCATGCCGCGCTCGGCCCTGATGCTGGTCGCCAAGACGAGTTCGGGGATCAAGACCCCTGCGGATATGAACGGAAAGAAAATTGCGCTGTGGCCGGCCGACTTTCAGATCCAGCCCAAGGCCTTTTTCGACAAATTCGATCTCACGGTGCAGATAGTAACCACCGAGAGTCCGGTCAACCTCTTTCTGCGGGACGGGGTGCAGGTCTCCTCGCTGATGTGGTACAACGAATATCACACCTTGATCAACTCCGGGCTCGACCCGCAGGAGATGCAGCTTTTTTCCTTCGATGATTATGGTCTCAATTTCCCGGAGGACGGTCTCTATCTGTTACGGGAGACCTTCGAGAAGGACCGGGAAGCCGCCTGCGCCTTTGCCGCCGCATCCATGGAGGGATGGCATTATGCCTTCGCCCACCCCGAGGAGGCCGTCGATTTGATGGTTTCAATCATGGAGGCAGCTCATATCCCGGCAAACAGGGTGCATCAGCGCTGGATGCTCGACCGGATACGTGATCTGACGATGCCGGACGCGAAAGGCCATCAGATGGGGGATTTACAGGTCGAAGATTATCAGCGGGTCGGCGATGTTCTCGTTGCCAACGGGCTGATAAAGAGTGTTCCCCCTTTCGCATCGTTTTTCGAAAAGTGTACGCAACATGATCAAAAGTAGGGGCATCGCCTTTCGCATGGGGGCGCCGGTCCTGGCTGGATCGGCCCTGGTTTTTCTTGTGATCTTCTCCATCGGATACCTCCATTCGCGAGAGACCATCCTGCGCAACGTCCAGGAAAATGCCCAGAATCTGGCCCGGCGGATCGCCCATCGAATCGAATTGGTGCTTGCTCCCGTGGAAAAGGTGCCGGAAAACCTCGATATCGTACTGGAGACCTTCGATGTCAATGAGACGAAAATCATCGAGGTCCTGCGCAGCACCCTCCATATCAACCCGGAGGTCTTCGGCGCTGCCATCGCCTTCGAGCCCTATGCCTTCGATCCCGCACGCCTTTATTTCAGCCCGTATATGTCCAGGAAGGGAAAAGGCTTCCAGATGACCCATCTCGGCGGCAAGGGATATCACTACTTCTATCAAGACTGGTATCAGATCCCCAGGGAGACGGGAAAATCAAGCTGGAGCGAGCCCTATTTCGACGAGGGGGGAGGAGACATCCTCATGGCCACCTTCTCCCGCCCGTTTTTTCGAGAGAAAGAGGGAACCCCGCAGTTCACCGGCGTGATCACGGCAGATATTTCCCTGGAATGGCTGGAGAAAATAGTAGCAGAGATCCATGTTCTCCGCACCGGGTACGGATTCATTATCTCACGCAACGGCGCCTTTATCGTGCATCCGCAAAAGAGCTGGATCTTGAATGAGACTATTTTCAGCATCGCCGAGGCCCGGAATGACCCCGCGCTTCGGGCCATCGGCAAGCGCATGATTGCCGGGGAATCGGGGTTTTTCCCCTTTACCGGCGATGTCCTGCAAAGACCCGGATTTATCTATCTCACCCCAGTCGGTTTCAGCAACTGGTCGTTGGGCATTTTCTTTCCAACGAACGAACTGATGGCGGATCTGGATGCCTTCAGGCGAACGGCGGTCTCCCTTGGCCTCTCCGGATTACTGGTGCTGATTCTGGTTGTGTGGCTGGTTGCACGAACCATCACCCGTCCGCTCCGGACCCTTTCCGCCGTGGCCCGGAATATGGCCACGGGCAATCTGGAAATCGAGGTGCCGGTTCCAAAGACTGGTGACGAGGTGGCCATCCTGGCGGAATCGTTCAATTACATGAAAAATTCCTTGAAGGTTCATATCCGGGAGCTCCTTGCGGCCACCGCCGCCAAAGAGCATATCGAAAGCGAGCTCACCATCGCCCGGGACATCCAGATGGGCTTGCTGCCGAAGACGTTTCCTCCCTTCCCGGACCTTCCCGGGTTTGATCTCTATGCCCTGCTGAAGCCGGCCCGGGAAGTGGGGGGAGATCTCTATGATTTTTGCCGGATCGACGAGGATCGCGTCTGTTTTTTCCTGGGCGATGTCTCCGGCAAGGGGGTTCCGGCCGCACTCTTCATGGCGGTGACCATGACCCTGATCAAGATGACGGCAGCCAAAGGGCTCAGTCCGGACAGGATCCTGCGGGAGGTCAATGGGCAACTGAGCCGGGACAATGCCGCCGGTATGTTCGTGACCCTGTTTTGCGGCATCGTCAATATCCGCACCAGGGAACTCTGGTACGCCAACGGCGGCCATAATCAGCCGGTATTGCTGCGAAAGAGCGGAGAGGCCATCTTCCTGGAAGGGACAGACGGCATTCTTCTCGGCGCTATGGAAGACATTGACTATGCGATGAAACGGATCGTACTGGATGCCGGGGAAGGATTATTCCTCTATTCGGATGGGGTTACCGAGGCCATGGACGAACAGGAGAGGCTCTACTCTGATGAGCGGTTACTTGAGGCCCTCAAGGCCATGGGGCAAATGTCATCTGCCGAGGTGGTGGAGAGTGTCGCTCACGATGTCATCTCCTTTGCCGGAACCGCCCCCCAGGCTGACGACATCACCGTAATGATGGTACGATTTTGAGGCAAGGTCCTCTATCACCTTTCATCCGGCACCTTCTCCCTGCAGAATGGCGGCGGCAAAGCGACGGGCAGCTCCGACGAGGACCTCGCGCTTCTCGCCCTGGCGGGCTGCACCGGATAGCCCGGTCATGGCGATCAACACATAATCGGCCATCTCACCTGTAGCCCGTGCGGAATGCCGGGAAAAAGCCTCCTTAAGGAAGGTCTTGGTTTCCTGGCGCATCTTCTCCGTTGTCGCCCGCGCCTCACTATCCGTGCAGTTTCGCGTGCCGTCCAGGATAAGACAGCCGGGCTGATTCGTACACTTGCAGAACGCCTCGGCCGCCGCGAGCAGAAGATTGGTTACCGCCTCTTCCAGGGAGGTTGCCGTGCCGACAGCCTC
>JAJYAX010000039.1 GCA_021779275.1 Deltaproteobacteria bacterium
CTGTTCCGGGTCAGGCTCAATAAAGTAATTATAGGCTGTGGCCCCCTTTATATCTGGCTTTCTGGATTGCTTGCAGAACCCCTCTAATGCTGTGCGACCATCTTCCCAGAATACTGACATAAGAGTGAGGATGAAGTCTGCCTGGTTGAGCTTTTGGCCCTGGCTGTTGACCCTGACAAAGATATCGGCAACGTCTTCCTCGTCTGTCGATGAGTTTATCTCCAATGCAGAAAATGGATACTTCCTGAGTTGTAGTAGCCGTTGAATATTTTCCGCCACCAGTTCCTCTTCTCCTTCTTTCAATTCACGAGTGGCAGAAAGCAGCTTGATGAACTCGGAAATAAGAGTATACGCTCCTTCGCTACGGGTATAAATATCGCTGATATTGTCGAGCCACTCTGGGCTGCGCTGGTGAGCGACAGTTGAAACCTCAAAATCACCTGTTGAGGGGTGAAAGGCAATGGCAATCAGTTTTTTCTGAAAGTCCTTGTTCACGATGGGCTTTCCCTTCATCACGGCATACAGAGAGGTGAGACGTTGCTGGCCATCAATGATAAGGGTATTCGGTCTGTCCACGCCGTGTCCTGTAGTACCTATTTGACGAGAATGTTCATCTTCAGGAGCAGCCCAAAGAAGCAGGTATCCTATCGGGTAGCCCCGGAACATGGAATCAAACAAATCGCGTATTTTGGTTGCGGGCCAGACAAAAGGTCTTTGTATATCGGGCAGACCAATTGTTCCCTGGTCAATAGCCGAAACCATGTACTCAACATCACAATCTATGCGTTTAAAAAGCGGACCAGTCATTTTGCCAACACCTCATGAATATTTGTTGCCACTTTGAAGTTCACTCCGAGGGTTTCAAAGTGTGACTTACCGCAGGCAATTTTGCGATTTTCAATATCTCGGCGCTTTGCTGTATCATGAGTGCTTTTTGTTTCCCGAACCAGATAGAGTTTTTCATCGTTTTCCGTGACCACCGCCCAATCCGGGTTGTAGTTTCCAAGAGGAGTCGGCACGACAAACCAGCGTGGCAGCTTGCAGTAAAATTTCACGTTTTCATTCTGATCTAATTTTTCTGCCACTTCCCGTTCTACCTCGGAATCATAAGGGATAAAATCGTAGGGTGTCTTGTCATTGGTATTTTGTACGGTATAGAGCCGACTCAGATAATCCTCAATTTCCTTTTCCTCAAAAAGGCGCATTTCATATATTTGCCCTTCGAGCTGTTCATATTTTATCCCATCAACCACCAGTTCCCGAAGAGTACGCCGAATGAGCTTCGCTGTCTCGGTCATAAACGCCTGTGGATTAACAGCAAATTCCCTAAGTCTGCCGGACCTCTTCAGAATCTCCACCAGAGTGTTTCTGGTAAGCTCTGTCTCTCTTTGCAGGTAAGCAAGAATATCCGGCAAAACCGTATGGGTCTGAACAGTCTGCATTCTGCTGTCCAATACTCTGCCACCGTCAATTCCTGCTGCACTGACCTCTACCTCTGTTTTTTCGATGATGATCCGAGTTGGCTGTATCTCTTCCATCCTGCCAATTTTCTCCACCGCCTTCGAGACCAGATCTTCCGTTTTGAACTCAACAGTATAACGGGTTTTTTTATTGATCTTGGCCAAAAGCGTCTTGAAGTCCTCGTTCAACTCTACCCGCTTATTATATTTCAGCTTTTCACGCTGCCGGGCATTGACCACCCGATTTCTGAAGAGATACCGTTTCATTTCATCGATAATCGCCGCCCTTAACGTATCGAATGCACCCGGCAACTCAAGTTTGAATCCAGCTTTTTCTGGAGTAAACCTATCGGTTATATCTCCCAACGTGTCCAGATACCCTTTTTCGACAAGGCCATCCCAGATCTTCGCAGAGCCCTCCTGCCCCAGCTCGCCACCAGCCTTTTCGTCAAAAAGCCTGGCAAAAGCGATCCTTTCAATGCGTCCGAATTTGAATCCGCCGCCAATGTCATTTTCGATATCCGCCTGCAGTCCTTTGGCATATTCCTCAAATGATTCGCTGGCGATGACAGTGAGTTTGTTGATACTGTCATCAAAGACACGATCACCTTCCTGGTTTACCGGCAGTCGTAACCCTCGGCCAAGGGTCTGTCGCCGTTCCCGTTCAGTCCCCATTTCCCGAAGTGAGCAGATCTGGAAGACATTCGGGTTGTCCCAGCCTTCCTTCAATGCCGAATGGCTGAAGATAAAACGCAACGGTTCGTCGGCAGACAAGAGCCGTTCTTTATCCGACATGATTAAATGGTATGTCTCTTCGTCCTTGGCTGTCTTGCCGCTGGTGTCACTAAGACCTACCACTTTACCTTTCTTTTTGTCTGTGGAAAAGTAGCCGTCGTGCACCTCTTCAGCCGTGTAAGGCAGCAGGCCACGATTGAGTTGTTTCTGAGAGATATTGTTGTACGCTTCTTCAAACCAGCCGGCAATCTTGCCCGGTTGCGGGTTGCCGTTTTCGTCATACGATCTATAGTTGGCAACCTTGTCGATGAAAAAGAGAGATAGTACCTTGATGCCTTTGTCCTTGAAGCGCCTCTCCTTCTTGAAGTGTTCTTCGACTGTCTGTTTGATCTGCTCCTTCAGTACCGCATCTCCCATACCACCTTCTTCCTGCAGCAGTTCCAGAGTCTTGCCGTTAGCAAACTCAATATGTTCCAGGCCCGGTTCGGCACAAATATTGGTGACGATATAGCCGTCATAGCCGGCCCTGTTGGTTTGCTGGCCTATGTCCGTGCCCTGTTTCAGGGTGATCTTCTTCTCTTTGGGGCCGTTTGGGGAATCCTCGTGGATCGTTACCTTGGCATGGGGAATCTTGGCGCCTTTGGCATAGCCTATCAGATCCAAACGAATGAAGGTGTCATTGAAATTATCCTCCGAGCGGATGGAAGCCACCTCAATCTGCTTAACCAACCGCATATCATATGCCTGGATCGGCCCAAGCTGGTGGAGCAGATTGTAAGGATTGATGTGGGTGGCTGAGTACCGTAGACACAGGAGAGGGTTCAGTGTTTTGATGGCCCGTTTCGCCTTCACCGTATTGTCAACACTCTGCGGCTCATCGATAATCACTACCGGGTTTACAGCCTGCACATATTCAATGGGCCTGCGGCCGGACATCTTATCCTGTTCCTGATGGATGATGTTGAGCTTTTTCCGCTCTTCATCTGCCATTTTGGCATAATCGTCAATATCGCCGGCATCTTTCTGGAATGCCTGGATATTGATGATCATAATCTGGATCTCGTTGCTGACCGCAAACTGACGAACCTTGGAGAGGTCCTTTGAGTTATAGACAAAATGATCAAAAGGCACATTGTCATAGAGCCCTTTGAAATGGGTACGCATGAGGTCGATAGATGAAAGGACCCCTTCACGAATGGCTACCGACGGCACAACGATGATGAATTTTTTAAAATCATATTTTTGATGCAACTCGAAAATGGTGCGCAAGTATACATAGGTCTTTCCTGTGCCGGTTTCCATCTCCACCGAGAAATTGGGGAACAAATACCCATAGTCCGGCTCAACCAGCATACGGGATTTTGGGATGGTGTTGCGCTCCTGCACCACATGGAGGTTATGTAAAAGAGTGTCATGGTCTGGCAACGGGTGATTACCGATGCCGAGATCATTCCAGAGCCTGCCGCTCTGCCGGGCAAAACTGACGGAAAACCCGGTCTCTTTGGCAGGCATCCCGGTAAATACGTCGGTAACGGAGCTGATCGCTTCCAGCTGGTATTCCAGGCCGGAGTCAAATTTCAGTTTCATCAGGCTCCCCTTTACACAGTTCGGAAAACAATCTGTTCCGCCTTCTCGCGGCCTTGGTTGCGAGCAGCAAAGGTCTGCACGGCATTGGCCTTGAGCTGATCATTTCCCTTGAATCCTTTGTCCAGACAGATAAACTGCATTGGTTCAGCCTTTGCAATGCCGTCAATCAGGTCGCGGGTTATGTCGTCTTCCAGGCATATAAGAAGCGCTCCTTCGGCAATGGAAAAAACGGTTTTTCCGGCAAGGTCCAGCCGCTCAACTTCTTCCGTCGGCATAAAGCCGGATTTCAACAGAAGTTCATAAAGGATGTCTTCCTGAGAAGCCTTTGGGTTAATGTGATCAACAAATAGTTCGAGCTGCTTCGCTATCGTTACCTCCGAAGCGTGTGGGTCGGATCCGTCCCATACTTTGAAATTCGATCTGTCAAGTTTGAGGACCTTGAAGCCGATATCTAAGGCGGGGAGTTCTTTATACATGCCAGGCAATTTTGCTGCATTCTCCTTTTCTTTTGCTGCCCGTTCTGCCTCAATTTTTTTAATGACTCGACAGATACGCTCTTTGCCGATATCGGCAATAGTTTTATAACCGGCTTTGAAAGCCTCGGAGTTTTCATCGCAAGGTTCTGGAAGTTGAACCATGATGAATTTGCGGTTACTGTCGCCCCCAATGTTTAGATCAAAAACAGCGTGAGCCGTGGAACAGGATCCAGCAAAAAAATCGAGAACTATATCAAAAGGATCACAGAGATATCGGACAAGTCTGCGTATGTCCTTCCAATTCTTAGGATTTTCAAAAACACGCCCTTCCATTAGATTAACAAATTCCAGAGTTGCAGTTTGAGCATAACTATAAAATACAGAAGGCATTACTTGCCCCTCACTGTCAAAGGCAAATCGACATTGCCGAGGGAGGGTTGTTTCGTCTGGTCCAAAAACAACACACCCTGACTTAACCTCCTCCCAAAACCGCTCAGGTGTGCTGTAAACCCACCCCCCTTTTGGTTTTTTGCAAACTTGTTTCGTAATGGGATGCTCTACGTCATATTTCGGGCCTCCTCCTCCAGGCCATGAAATATCACCATCATCCCTATAAGGGCCTTGTGAGTTAATCTTCGAAAAACGCCCCAATTTTTTTCGGGGATCTGAGTCAGGTAGGTTTCGAAAATAATTTCTCCATTCAAGTTGAATTTGATCCCAATCATTACCATGTCTTTGTTTTAATTTTTCATAAAATTCCTTAACTTCATCGATCCCTTCTTTAGACTCACGAAATTTAATTCCATTCTCAACTAAAAGTTGTTTGTTTTTGGCGAAAATCACCATGTACTCATGTCCAACCGAAAAAAACTTAGCATCATTTTTTCTATTCCTGTCCCATACTAACGTGGCAAGACTGTTTTCATCTCCAAAAACATCATTCAACATAGAATGCAAATTGTTATTTTCAACATCATCAATACTTACGACAATAATGCCATCCTCTTTGAGAAGATTTCTAGCCAGATAAAGTCTCGGATACATCATATTCAACCACTTGGTATGAAACCGCCCCTCACTGGGTGTATTGGTGGCAAACTTCCTCCCTTCATCATCAGCTAAACCAGCGTACGAAAGATATGTATCCAGCGTTTCCGAGTACTTGTCCGGGTAGATAAACTCCTTTCCTGTATTATACGGTGGATCGATATAGATCATCTTCACCTTGCCGTAATAGGATTTCTGCAGAAGCTTCAGGACCTCCAGATTATCGCCCTCGATAAAGAGATTCTCGGTTTCATCAAAATTGATCGACTCCTCCCGGCAGGGTTTCAGTGTTGCCACGGTAGGTTGCTGGATTAGCTTCATGCAGTCCTTCTTGCCAGGCCAGTCCATGCCGTAACGCTCTGGCCTGGCTTCAAACAAATCGGTAAAAGTGCCGAGCTCCGCCTTCAATTTCTCAAAGTCAACGCTTTCAACCAGGTCGCCGGCAGCATTCTGTGTTTCACTAAAGGCCGATGGAAAGAGATGCCGCAGCTGTCGCCGTTTTTCAGCAGAAATATCAAGTGAGGTTAAATCCATCTTCTCGGGTTGATCAGTCATACTCAGTCCTTATGCGGAAAAGGTAAGCTGAAAAATGCTGCCTTTTTCAGTCTCGCATCTTTCTCTATTTGTTTAAATTCAAATTGTTAGACCTATAACGACAATCATGCCGGGTGAAAAATAATCTAAAAAATAATCTGAGTAATCTAAAAACAACTCTCCTTTTCCTAACGACACAAGATCCATCTCGCCCCAAGTCCCCGGCCGCCCACATTCTCGATCACCCCTTCTTTAACCATCTCCTGGAGAAGGTTACGTACCTTGGCCTTTTTCTGGCTTTCCGTCAACAGGTCGGAGAGCTTATCCTCAATCAGACGTTTTAGATCAGCCGGGGTCGCTTCACCATGCTGGTCGAGAAATTGCAAGATAAGATCCTTATAATACTTTTTGTCAAAGGCACGGTGTTTCGTGTAATCGGCTTTGCTTGCGGTGACCTGGGCAATTTTTGCCGCCACGAATAGGTTGGGGTAGCGCCCTTCGATAAGTTTTTTCCGGCGAAGCAGTCGGGCGGCCTCCTGGGAAATGGTTTCCTTCTTTTGAATCTTGTCCAGGGCGATGACTTCCTGGAGGGTGAGATTTTCCTCCTCAATGAGAATCTTGCTGTAATTTTCATCGATCAGCTTGCCAAAGACAGTCATAT
This sequence comes from Deltaproteobacteria bacterium, assembly GCA_021779275.1. Lineage (GTDB taxonomy): Bacteria > Desulfobacterota > Desulfobulbia > Desulfobulbales > Desulfocapsaceae > CAIUQR01. The sequence goes on from JAJYAX010000039.1 coordinate 6,501, forward strand.
AGACATGATTGGGGTCATGGAGATCATATTCCGGCAGCGGGAAAAAGCGCCGACGTTGTTCGAGAAACATGCGCCGGATGCCCATGCCCATGGTGTCAATCATGTCCAGATGAACCATGGCTTGGGCCAGAAAGGGATTGCGATAGCGCTCCGGCGTTCTTCCTCTCAGGACGTAATCTTCAACAGTGCCGTCATAAAATCCACCGATATTTTGCAGAATGAGCCGATCGCCTTTTTCGATCAGGATAATCCGGGCATTTTGAGTGTAGTCCTGATGGGCAATACAGTTATTCAATGCTTCCAGTATGATAGTCGAATCGTATTTAGTCAGCTCGATCGGGATGAGCCGATTAAACGGTTGAATCCGAAATCTGATATTGCGTATACGACTGAAGACATCCTCCACAGTAAGGAGAAAAGGCGGGCCGAAATGTTCATAGGCCTGTTCTTCTTCATCAAGCTTCCAGGTTATTTGCGCTGGATGGGGAGTAAGATGATGGGCCGCCTCCGATTTTCCCAGAAGGAGGATTGCTGTGCGGGTAAGTTTGCCATTACGGGTGAGTTTGGCTTTTTCAAGAAAGGTAGGTGTATCCCAGGTGTCGATTTCTTGAGCAAATCTGGTGCGCGTGTGCTTCTTCTGAAATTTGGTTTTGGCGACACGAAGCGCCTCATCGTCAAGCTCGGCAATCCCTGCGTCGGGGCAGATCCCGGCACTCCAGTCGGCCGATGCAACTTGTGCGCGGATAGCCTCCAACTCCTGAATGGAAAGGGGAACCAGTGATTCACCATCCCGACCGAAAAAATGACCTTTCCAGCTGGTGGGAATACCTGCCGGAGCAGCAGGAATCTGGAACAGGATGACCCGCCCTTCAGGAAAATGCAGCTCGTAAATCTCTTGAAAGGTGATACTGCCCGTTTCCCGTGCTATTTCATGTTTCAAACTCTCCAGGTCTTTGTGGTTACGTCGATAGAGTGTTCCGACAATCTCCCGAGGTGCTTTATCTCTTATGCCGAAAATAAGCCATCCGGAATGTTTTCCTTTCAGATTGGCCTCATTGCTCAAGGCAGAAAAATATTTTCCAAGCTCGTCAAAAGAATAGTTGGCTTTCGCCTCCTTGAATTCCAACCACTCCATCTCGGAGGGCATACGCCTAAACTCGGTCAATTTTTGTTTCAGTTCATTTTCCGTATACATAAGCATCTCATACCAGTTTCCACCGAACAGTGAAAAGTGTTTCTTCCGAAACTTCCTGCCGCAAGCGCAGTTCCACTGTATCAATTAAGATATCCTTCTGACGTTCGATGTCACGGGCGGAGTCATCATATGCCCGCCAGGCATCGTCCCGCTTTTTATCGAGGGTGCGAATTTTTTTCTGAATAGCCAATTTATCAGGAAGATTGGGTGCAATACGAGCCTGTTTTTTTAAATCAAGCACCTGATCTTCATAATCTTTAAGAGTTGTTTTGAGGCTTTTACGTTTATCTTCTGCCCAGCGATTCAATTTATCTATTTCTTCTTCGAAGAAGACACCATTTCGTTCTGCAATCTCCGCCAAGATACTGTTTTTCCTGTGATCAGAGAAAATTTCAAGCTCTTGTTTCATACCAACCCTACTGCTAACAACCAGGGCCGGTAGCTTGAATAGACGGCGCGCCTGGTCTTCGTCCAAAGCTATGCCTTTGTCGGTAACAGCCGAAATGATCACGTAATCTTCCGACTCCAAAGCTGAAATTGTCATTTTTTTTGCAGTCAGACTACCTCCTTGACCTATCAAGGGCTCAAGAATGGAAATGGTTCCGGCTGTATTAGAATAATCAAATTCCAGCTCCGCTTCCGGCAACTGTGTGTCTATGGCCTGTTGAAGAAGATGTTGGGCAAGCGGGTGCTGTAATCGATAGTGATGGCCGAGATCATCTTGGCGTTTCAATGTATAGAGACCAGGGGGGATGTCGGTATTCGGGGGATTATGCAATCGAAATGTAAGGGCAGTGTCATCAAAAGATGCCCTTCCATTCAGCATATGACGGGTGGTGTCCCAGAGAAGGGCTTCATACTTGTTGAGCGAGGCGGTGGCTTCCACTTTATAAACATGGAGCTTTTCGGCAACCTCAGTATCGAAGTTTTCTAGAAGTTTTTTCCTGGTTGAACGGAGGCTTTCATCGATTGCCGTCGAAAGTTCTGCCTGCAGGGCATCAAAAGATGATTGAATATCCTCTTGCGTGCGGCAGGTCTGGTAGATATCAACAATTCGTTTTTCGAAATCAACGCCGGATTCAATAATGCCGAGAACTTCGTCGCTGGCCCCGAATACCCCATTGAAAAGCTGAAATTTTTCCGAAAGCAATTGGTAAACACGTTGATCAGCGGCATTGTTCTTGTTTAGAAAATTAATCACGACTACGTCGTGCTTTTGTCCGTAACGGTGACAACGGCCTATGCGCTGCTCTATGCGCTGCGGATTCCAAGGCAGATCGTAGTTCACTACCATG
>JAJYAX010000040.1 GCA_021779275.1 Deltaproteobacteria bacterium
TCTTGCTGAATGGTATGTCCTTCTGGAAGAACAACACTGCCAGGGATTCGCCCAGGACCGGCAGCAGACACCGAAACAGTACTGCCAGGACCAGGGGCTTTCTTCCTATAACCGCTTTAATGACGCTGTGGCCGCCATTCTCCAGCATGAGAGGATACGGCAGGGTATGGTTCTTTCAGAGGAGCAGAGCGATCTCTATATCATGGCCCTGTATGATCTTGATACCTTCCGGAATACAGTACTGCCCGGCCTGCTGCCCCAGGTCAACCTTACAGGGAGGCCGGAATTGGAAAAAGATGAGCCACTGCTTCTTTTTGCCATAGACTGGCTGAAAGATTTTCTTTTTGGACCACAGGCTTCGAACACCGCCTCAATACGCGTCTCACGTCCCGATTATGCTTAAGCTTATTATCTTTGATTGTGACGGGGTGATGTTTGACTCACGGCTCGCCAATCGCGAATACTACAATCACCTGCTCGCGCACTTCGGCCGCCCCCTCATGGACGAGGATGAGCTGTCTTATGTGCATATGCATAACGTCCGGGAATCTGTCCACCATATCTTCCGTCATTATGCCGACCAGAATATGGGCGACGTGGACATCTACCGCAAGGCCTTGGACTACGCTCCCTTTTTCCGGTTCATGCAGGTGGAAAAGGATTTAGTCCGGTTCCTGGAATATGCGAAGAAGAGATACAGCCTGGCAATCTCCACAAACCGCACAACTACCATGATGCCGTTGCTGAAGGAATTCCACCTCCAGGGATATTTCAGCAAGGTGATGACTGCGGATAATGCAAAAAGGCCGAAGCCGGCCCCTGACGCCCTGTTCGAAATTCTAGATCATGCCGGGTGCCGGGCGGAAGAGGCCATATATATCGGAGATTCTATCATTGACAGACAACATACCAGGGCCGCAGACATGCGGCTTATTGCCTTTAAAAGCCCCACACTTCCGGCTGAATTTCATGTCTCCGGGTTTATGGAGATCTGCTCCTTGCCGCCCTTTATTGAGTAGCGTCACACAAAAATCAGGGCAAGGATCCATCCGGCCCCTTGCCCTCATCCACGCGCTTCACCCCTTCCATCAAAAGCATCATGAAATCGCCAATCTCGGCCGCCTTCATCTCCTGAGGCGACAGACCTGCGGTAAATCTGTACATGCCATCTTTTTCGGCCAGTATCGAAAATATGGCATCCTGATTGAATTGATCAGCATAGCAGGCATTGATGATACACCCTTCCCGGAAGACAACCTTGGCCTTTCCTCTGGAGAGTTCAAGAGAAAGCGCCCCTGTCTTTTGATGCATATGGAATATCTGAAAGAGTTCGGCCGGAACCATATCTTTGATTGTCCCGTGCATACAGGCGTCAAATTCACGGGCACGGACCGTATTGGCATGAAAAAGCCTTTCCGCCAGTAACTGTACCATAAAAAGCTGGACAGATTCAGCCTTCCCCATTAATCGGCCGAAATCATCGCCACTGAGGGACAAAACCTTCGCTTCCCTGGTGGCCCTAACGGATGATTTGGCTATCTTATTGCCGAAATAACTCATCTCGCCGCAGACATCACCCTCTCTCAAGGTTGTGATCTTTACCCGATCATCCTCAACACTCATTTCACCCGACAAGATAATATAGAGATGTTCGTTAACCTCGCCTTTTTTGATAAGGGAGGCCCCGGCAGGGATGCTCCGTTCCCGCAGACAACCGACAAATTGCACCAATTGGTTCCGGGGGATTGCCTTCATTACAGAAAAATCGGATATCCTGGCAATGAGTTCATGCTGTTCTGCAGTAAGCGAGGAAACTTCAGGAAACGTGAAATCATCTGCATCGGGATCAATCCGGACAAATTTGATCAGGCCCGTACACCCACTGCAGGTAAAGACACGCGGATTTTTTTCATCCGTATCTCCCTGCTCTGTTTCATCAAGAAGTTCAAAAAGCAATTGAGTCATCTCCCGAACCAGGATCAAACACCCTTCTTTATCTTTTGGAAACGCCAACGCCTTCTCTGAGAGAATCAGGCGCTCTTCAAGCCTGTACAGAGGGCAGTTATTATCTTCAATTATCTTGAATACGGCTTTAAATGGTCCCATACAATCGAGAAGAAAGATGTTTCGCGACAAATTTCCGGAGACTTTTCAATCATCCAATGACAGCTCTTGGCACTCACTATATCAGTTGTCATGTTGATAGCGAGTCTTTTTTCCGGAGAAAAACGGAATCTTGCAAAAACTCCTTTTTAAAACAAATTGTTAGATTCTGTGCGCTTCTGTTTTTTTGTTTTTGTTATTTCATTATAATTCTGCTATGTTTTGATTGATTGTAAAAATCGGCAGTAGAGTCATAAAATCCATTCCAATTTCTACCCCCGATAAACGGGATACATCACTTTTCGTCATGTTCTTCGCAAAAACATGCAAATGATTTTCCTCAGAGACTAAACACATTATCCGGCAATATCCTATGGGCATCACGACCAGGCAGCTTGAAACGATCTTTGATGAGCTTAATGAACGTTTTAAAACAAACCCACATATTGCAATAAGACTTGGAGATGGTGATCCACCAAAACACTTTGAGGTGACATATGCCATCAAAGGGCTCCACCAAAACAACAACAAAGAGATTCAGGAGGCAACACATCATTCCATTGCCATAACTCTTCCCTTCGGCTTCCCCCATTTCCCCCCTCACTGTAAACCCATATCCGCTATATTTCACCCGGATTTTGATCAGGCAGCCATTTGCATAGGCGACTTCTGGAACAAAAACAGTACCCTGCCAGACCTGATCATCCATATCGGCAACATGATTTCCGGACAGGTTTTTTCAACAGAGAATGCCTTTAACAAAGAGGCAGTTATCTGGTACGGACAACATAAGGACCATCTTCCGTTTGAGATTCCGGATTTTTCAACAGAATCTCCTGCATTGGAGTTCCCGGTTTTCGAAGAAGACACCTTCACCCCATTAGAATCTCAAAAAACCGATGCCGTCGAAGAAACTGAGGCCGCACCGAAGCCCCCTCCCCTGAAGCAGGAGCCGACCTTTTTCAACAAGAAACCGGTTAAACGCTTCTCTATTCGCGGCCTTTTTCTTGCCGGCCCCGTAGTTATTCTTATGATTTTATTGTGCCTGGTCCTCTATTTCAATAATTCCCGTTACCAGCAAGCCCAGACTTTATACTCCGCCTGCCAGGCCCTTCTGCAAAAAAATAGTTTTGCCGGCGCCAACCAGAAGTGCAACGAGGCGCTCTCCGCGGTTAGAGGTATCAAATTTTTAGGAAGGGATCAAAGTGTCACCCTTGCAAACAACATTCAGACAACACTCAATTCTCAAAAATTGCGGCAAGGCCTTTCTGGCATGGTTTTGAGAAATGGCAAGTATGTCAGCAAGAACGACGAAGACGCCCTGATTGCTTTTAACAAAGCGAGCGACGAAGGGGATACATTCATGGCCAATCTTTCCTGGAAGGAGGCAAGAGACCGGTACCAACAGGCCATTACCATACTCTCTAAAATCAGCACGGCCGACAAGTCTACACTTGAAAGGGGGGACAGAGTGAAAAAGGACCTGGAACTTGCCCAAGTGAACATCCTGACAGATGAAGGAAGGCAGTGGAAAGAGACAGGGGATCTGGAAAAGGCCGTCATCGCCCTGGAAAAGGCCCGGGAAATCGCAAAATCTCTGGATAATGCTGTAATGGTTCCCACACTCAAATCAATTGAACCTCTTCTCTTTGTTACTCAATTCCTCAGATTCAAAATGACGGGGGATACGTATTTTGCCGCGAGAGACTGGCGGAACGCCAGTGAAAATTATCAAAAGGCTCTTGATAATGCGAAAAATATCCAGGCCCCACCCGCTGTTCAATTAGCTGAATTGTATGAAAATAAAGCCAGAGCTGAACTCTTCTTCGCAATAGAGAGCGGTAAGGAGGCCTTTAACAATGCCCAATGGGATGAAGCTATAGGCAACTATGAGTCCGCAATACGGCTACTGAAAGAAAACAGCGCCATTCTCAAGCAGGTCAATTCCGAGGAGAACCGCCAAAAGCTCTCCCGGATTATGCTCCAGGCATCTCTTATCAGGGATAAGCAGGAGGTCGCCAGAAACCTGAAAGAGGGGAAAGATGCGGAGGCTATCGGCAAACTTCAGTCCATCATCGACACAATTACCAAAAGTTCTTTTAACCGGGAGGAAGAATTTCAACAGGCAGTCAAGGAAGCGCGCCACTCTATCGCAGAAACGAAAAAGAACCAGCTTATCGCGAAGGGCATCGCTTATCTCCTCGAAAATTATAAAGATATTATTCTAAAAAATTATTCTGCGGCCAGATACGATTCTTTGACTGACCCGAAGGCAACGTTTGTGAAAGACCTAGGCGAGCGACTGCTCTTTAAGATCGAATGCACTGACAACGGGCAAGGAAAACCGCTGCGCCTGATCATGAACTATATCTATGACCCAGCGGGCAAACAGTGGCATTTTTACAGCGATACGCAATAATACGCAATAGAGAGAGCAGTCCCCCAACCAATGCGCGTACAGAAAAATAGTAGAGTCGGATACTGGAGTCGGCTACTGTTTTCCTGTACGCAATGAAACAGGGGGCCAGCCTCAGGGGCTATTTATCAACGAAAATCAATGGTCATGATGGTGATTGTGGTGGTGATGACCGCACTCCTCGCCATGTCCAGGACCGCCTGCCTCCCGCAGGGCCATTTCCAGCAGTTCATTTACCTTAATCATTGTCTGAACAGCAGCATCAATATGATCGGCAATCTTCCCCTGTCCTTCTTCACGGGCTATTGCGGACCATTTCCGGCATTCTTCCCCATGGCCGAGATTATGCTCTATCCAATGCGGCAACAAGACCCGTAGTTTTTCCGTCTGATTCATTTTCTTTCCCCTTCCGAAATATTATTGTTTTTGCAGAAAGACTTTTCCGGTCAAAAAATCTATATGATGAATTGTCATACCGGCGAGTTCAGTCGGTCCCTCAAAAAGGGTGCTTATCCTCACCCCCGTGGCCAGCATATCAAGTCTGACAATATTTTCTTTCAACAGCTCAACCTTTCCCTCACGCTCGACCACCGCACTCATCTGACACATAACGCATTCTCCTTATATAGAAAACTACACGAGAAATCGGAATTCTCCTTTACCCAGAAGATCATGCAGGTGGAGTATCCCCACCAATGCCCGTTTATGATCAACTATCGGCAGCACTGTTATCTCATGACGTTGCATGATGCTTAAGGCATCTGCCGCCAGAATCTCACCATCAATGCTGATGGGATCTGCTGTCATGATGTCCCCCGCTCTCAGATCCTGGAAACCCAGGTCTCCGACCACATACCGGCGGATATCCCCGTCGGTTACGATGCCGGTCACATGTCTCTCTCCATTGACGATAATGACGGCGCCAATATTTTTCTCATTGAGTATCTGGATGGCCTTCAGCGCCGGTTCGTCTCTATGAATGGCAGGAATCAGATCACCGGTCAGCATGACCTCACCAACCTTGACCTTCAATCGTTCCCCCAGGCTTCCACCCGGATGATTTTCCCGAAAATCCGAGATCTGAAATTGTTTTCTATTCTGCAGGACGACGGAGAGCGCATCCCCCATGGCCAGTGTTGCCGTTGTGCTGGCTGTCGGTGCCAACCCCAGAGGACACGCCTCTCGGGGAACACCAATATCAAGCACTATATCGGAGGCCTTGGCAAGAGTTGACCGCAGTCCACCCGTCATCGCAATAATTGCTGTTCCCCGTTTTTTCAAGCTGGCCAGAAGGGCGTTGAGTTCATACGTTTCGCCGGAATAGGAAATGGCCATCACGACATCGGTGGGCATGACCATACCAAGATCGCCATGCATCGCCTCTACCGGATGGAGGAAAAAAGACGGGGTGCCGGTGCTGTTCAGAGTTGCGGTGATTTTCTGGCCTATGATTCCCGACTTTCCGATACCGGTAATTACCAGCCTGCTTGGACAATCCAGAATACGTTCCACGGCCTTAATAAATTCATCTCCGATACGTTCGCGAACGGAGGCCAGCCCCTGCTCTTCAATAAGAAAGACCTTCTTTGCTTCCTGGATTGACATTTTTTCAGCTCTTTTTCCTGTATTTCATAGAATTTCTTCTCCACATTGGCAACGAAGAATACCATATTTCGTTCCAGCCATCTTGTTTTTTCCAAACAAAGGGGGGCGTTACTCCAATCACAAAAAGATTTTTCCAAAATTGACCATAGCTTCCGCCAGGGCTGACGCACTGCAAGAGTAATCACCGGTCCATAAATTATCAAGCCGGGAAAACAGAGAATTACCATTCTACGCGCCTGGTGCAGGTACCTCCGTGGACAGGCCCTTGTCCCGTTTTACAGGCCTCTCTGAATTGTTATCTGCAATTACTCTTTTTTTATTGACATTGTGACTGTCATTGCATCAATATCACAAGCTGGTCGTAAAAATATCCCTTGCACGATCTCTGATCATAACTATTTTAAAAAAATATGTTTTTTTAAAAATACGCCATAACGGAGATATCATATGTCAAATTATCTTTTTACATCGGAATCTGTTTCTGAAGGCCATCCCGATAAGGTCGCCGACCAGATTTCCGATGCCATCCTGGATGCCATTCTGACCCAGGACAAGTTTGCCCGTGTCGGCTGCGAGACCATGGTCACCACAGGCATGGCCATCATCGCCGGAGAGATCACCACCACGGCCTGGGTTGACCTGCCCGAGGTGGTCCGTCATACTATCCGCGATATTGGCTATAATTCATCTGACATGGGCTTTGACTGGCAATCCTGCGCCATCCTCTCCTCCATCGACAAACAATCATCGGATATTGCCCAGGGTGTTAATGAGGGCTCCGGCCTGGACCTTGACCAGGGCGCCGGTGACCAGGGTCTGATGTTCGGCTATGCCTGCAACGAGACCGACGTCCTGATGCCCCTGCCGATCACCCTTGCCCATCGTCTGATGAAGCGGCAATCGGAAGTCCGCAAGGCCCATCTCCTGCCCTGGCTCAGACCGGATGCCAAGAGCCAGGTCACTGTTGAATATGAGGACAATCGCCCCAAGCGTATTGAGGCAGTGGTGCTGTCAACCCAGCATAATGAGAATATCAGCTATGACGACCTGAAAGAGGCGGTGATGGAAGTGATTATCAAGCCCATTCTGCCCGCCGATATGCTTGACGCCCAGACGAAGTTTTTCATTAATCCCACCGGCAGATTTGTCATCGGCGGGCCTGTGGGGGATTGTGGCGTCACCGGACGGAAGATTATCGTCGATACCTACGGCGGCAAGGGTTCACATGGCGGCGGCGCCTTCTCCGGCAAGGATCCCTCCAAGGTCGACAGATCTTCCTCCTATATGGGAAGATATGTTGCCAAAAATCTCATCGCGGCAGGGATTGCCACCGAGATTGAGGTCCAGATCGCTTACGCTATAGGCATCTCCATGCCTGTTTCAATCAATGTCAACAGCTTCGGCACCGGGCGGATTTCCGACCGGAAGATCAAGGAGCTGATTACTCAGTTTTTCGACCTCCGTCCCAAGGCCATTATTAAACATCTTGATCTGCTTCGTCCCATCTACAAGGCGACTGCGGCCTATGGCCATTTCGGCCGAAAACATGAGAACTTTACCTGGGAAAAGACCGACAAGGCCGCGGAATTGAAGGCGGCGGCAGGGCTGGTTTAATTTTTTTCACTCTCTTGCCCATCCCTTACATGATGGATGGGCGTTATTTTTTTGAGCAACAGAGGTTTCCCTTATGACCACATCTGAAAATGACTACAAAGTAGCTGATATCTCTCTGGCGGATTGGGGCCGGAAGGAAATTGCCATCGCCGAGACCGAGATGCCTGGATTGATGTCCATGCGCGAGGAATATGGCGCATCCAAACCTCTGAGGGGCGCCCGTATCGCCGGTTGCCTGCATATGACTATCCAGACGGCGGTATTGATGGAAACCCTGGTTGATCTGGGGGCTGAAGTCCGCTGGTCTTCCTGCAATATCTTTTCCACCCAGGATCATGCAGCGGCCGCGATGGCGGCGGCCGGCATCCCAACCTTCGCGTGGAAGGGGGAAAACGAAGAGCAATTCTGGTGGTGCATCGACCAGACCATCTTCGGCCCGGATAACTGGCGTCCCAATATGATCCTTGATGATGGCGGGGATCTGACCCTGGTGATGCACGAAAAATATACAGGTGAGATGGCGGCCGTCAAAGGCATCAGCGAAGAGACCACCACGGGAGTGCATAGACTGAACGAAATGGCCAAGGCTGGCCGGCTCATGTGTCCGGCCTTTAACGTCAATGACTCGGTCACCAAATCCAAATTCGACAACCTCTATGGTTGCCGGGAATCACTCATCGACGGCATCAAACGCGCGACCGATGTGATGATTGCCGGGAAAAATGCCGTGGTTGTCGGGTATGGCGATGTCGGCAAGGGCTGCGCCCAGGCCCTTCGCGGGATGGGTGCAACCGTCTATATTACCGAGATCGATCCTATCTGCGCGCTGCAGGCGGCAATGGAAGGCTACCGGGTGGTGACCATGGAAGAGGTGGCAGCCATCGGGAATATCTTTGTCACCTGCACCGGCAATCTCCAGGTTATTACCAGGGCCCATATGGAACAGATGCCAGACCAGGCAATCGTCTGTAATATCGGCCACTTCGACTCTGAGATTGACATCGCGGGAATCAGGAATCTGCCTTGGGAAAACATCAAGCCCCAGGTTGACCATGTCATCTTCCCCGACGGGAAGAAACTCATCGTCCTGGCTGAGGGTCGACTTGTGAATCTGGGCTGCGCCACCGGACATCCCAGTTTTGTGATGAGCAACTCCTTTACCAATCAGGTGCTGGCCCAGATTGAACTTTGGAAAAATCCTAATAAATACGAGAATAA
>JAJYAX010000041.1 GCA_021779275.1 Deltaproteobacteria bacterium
CTCTCCCAGTTCCGCGGCCCGGGCCCGGGCGGAAACTTCGCCACCATGGCCGTTGAGGCAGGAGTCGATTTTATCCCGAAGCAGTTGCAGATCACCTTCCGGCAGGTCCGTATCAATAAGATGTTTTAATTTTCCGGGGTCGCCAAGCGGCCAGATTCGACGGATCCGGCGTAATGTTCGATCCCATAAGGGGGCATATGAATTCATCTTAATTATTTATTTCCGTGGTGTTAAGTGAAGCTGCATTTTAGTTAAAAGGTCAAAAGGCTATTGCCAGGCCCAGAAGGGCTGTTCAAAGTGGGCGACGCGGATTGTTCTGCCGAGGATGGCCACCTCGCGGAATTGATAAATCATTGCGGCGGTGGGAGAGGCTATGCTGTCCTTGCCTATGGGCATGAGCAAAACAGGATTGTCACTGCCGGGCATTTCCTTGAGTATCGGCGCATCCACACGAAGAAATTCCGCCAGTGGAATGCGGTGAATCGATTCGACCTCCGCCTGGTTGGGAATGAGGTGCAGGCCGGTTCCTCCCCAGACTACTACCGGACTGATGATGAACCCGGAATGGGTGATATAATCGTCCAGCCTTCCTATAACCCGGTCTGCATCAAGCCTCAACCCAACCTCTTCCTCAAGCTCACGCAGGGCCGTCTCTTCCGGAGTTTCACCTGCGTCCATACTTCCTCCGGGGAGGGCCCACTGGCCGGCGTGTCTCCTGAGTCGGAATGCCCGCCTGGTCAGGATGAGAGCCGCGTCACTGCTCAAGGCGTTGTCGTAGGAGCCGTCATGTATGTCTGTGGCGTGATCAATATCCACAATTGTGATGGCGACAGCCGCCCTTCTTAGATTTTTCTGCTCCAGAGGCAGAGCTGTGAATATATCCAGGTTGTTTCTTATATGGCGTAATAAATTCTCGTCACATCGCAAATTTTTCATAAGTCCAAATTCAGAAATCCATTATTTTTTCTATCCGCAGGATTTCCTGTTCAATCTCGGATCGTTCATTGTCGGAAAGCCCGACCTGGGTGAGGCGTTTTTTTAATCCTGCCAGAATCATCTCTTCCCTGTATTCCTTGCAGGTGTAGGAATTGGCCTTCGCATTGTTTATTGGGTCCACCATACGTGTTTATCTCTCCTTAACAGAGTAATCAAGCAAAAATGAGAGCATCCGGCTCATAAGAGGAAAAACCATGCAAAAATGCAGCTGAAGAGTTCTTTTTTGCAATATATACATCTTAGAGAGTTTTTTCTCTTGAAGCGATGACATAGTTTGATGTACTGATTACAGTAGCAAATAATTTGGTATAAAAATATTTCTTGATTATCTTTATCACTTAAGAGGATAATACTTTTAAGGTAATGTCATGAAGGGTCTTTACAGATCCATATCCATTCTTGTCTTTTATTATAATCCGCTTCTGTCAATGGTGGATGGTGTGTTTTAGTTTGCGCAGCAGGTTTCCGGGAGATTGGGTAAGGACAAGGAAATCAGGATGAAAGTGTGAAGTGGCTGGTTTTTATCAGGAAAGGAAACTCGGAGAGTTTTCAGGAAGGGTACTCTAGCCGATTTGGGGATGCAGGATGTGAGATGTTGTTTATAGAGAAAAATGCAAAAATCAACAAGGAGGAAAAGAAGATGAAAAAAGTGATGATTGTAGCGGGATGCATGGCGATGACATTTGCTTTAAGTACCATGTCGTTCGGGATTGAATTATCCACACAGCAGGCCGATACGCTTAAGGGCAGTGTCAGTGGTGTCTACGTAACGGAGGTAAAAGGTGGAAAGGTCATCTATACAGATAAAGCTACCGCCTATCGTCCGGCTGAATGGGATACCATCCTGAAGGCCTATGGCTTGACTTTATCTGATAGTAAAGATCTGCCAAGGGGGTATGCAACAACCACGAGTGGCAAAACCACATTTTCTGAGCAGGCTACTGCTTTTAGCCCCATTCAGTATGATGAAATTTTCAGAGCCTATGGTCTGCAGCTTGATGCCGCCTGTATTCAGAAAACCATCAATGCCTTCGGCTATGCCACGGCTGTAAGCAGCGATGGAAAGGTGACCCTGGGTGATAAGGCCACGGCATTCACGGGCATGGAGTATGCGTCTATCCTGTACTGTTATAACCTGCCTGCCAAGAAGAAAGTTGTTGAGAAAAAGGTGGAGCCTGAGCATACCGGTTGGGTTATGGCCTCAGACTATCTCTTTGATTTCGATAAGTCCGTGATCAAAAAGAAATATTATAGCAAACTGGATGAGATTGCCATCCAAATTAAAAAGGATCCGAAGCTGAGAGTTGAGATTCAGGGACATACCGACGGCGTAGGTACGGAAAAATACAACATGGGACTTTCCCTGAGACGCGCCAATGCCGTGAGAAATTATTTCATCAAGAAGAGTGGGATTGCCGCCAACCGTCTGACCGCAGTCGGCTTTGGCAAGACAAGACCAATTGCAACTAATGAAACAGCGGAAGGCCGTGCCCAGAACCGGAGAGTGGAGTTGAAACCCATTAAATAAACCGGGAACGCAAGAAATACCTTCTTGATGCGTTGGGCTGAGATGAATGCATCAAGAAGGGGATGGTCCCTTTTACCAGGGAGACAGTCGCGAATGGATTCTGATTCCGATGTTTCTCTGGTTTTTTTTTGCTGGAGTGAAGATCATGCAATCACTTGATGAAATAATCAGAGAGAGAAGAAGCATCAGAAGGTTTGAGAAGCGGGACGTGGAACTGGAGAAGGTGACGGCATTGCTTGAAGCGGCAAGATGGGCTCCCTCGTGGGGCAATAGTCAATGCTGGCATTTTATTGTCATTCAGGACCAGGAACAGAAAGAGAGACTCGCAGAGACATTATCAAAGAAAAATCCTGCTACACTCACTGTCCGGGATGCTCCCGTCGTTTTGGCTGTTTGCGGTGAGTCAAAGAAATCAGGCTACTATGGCGGTCAACAGATTACACGATACCATGACTGGTTGATGTATGACCTTGGCCTGGCCACCCAGAACATCTGTCTTACCGCCCACAGCCTGGGGCTTGGCTCGGTCATTGTCGGATCATTTGACCATGAGCTGGCCGAGAAGGTGCTTGGTGTTCCTCAAGGGTATGAGGTCGTATCCTTGTTGCCTCTGGGGTATCCTGACCATGCACCCTCAGCTCCCAAAAGAAAAGAGAGTGCATCCTTCGTCCATTACGGATGTTTCTAAGAAGGCAGTCTCCTGCTTGACGTTTTTCTGCATGTTGAGCATCAGGAAAGCGGTCGTTTTCACGGATCTGTCTGAGCGCGGGGTCTTGTTCTCAAACCGGCCCGGTTTGAGAACACCGGGCCGGTTTGAGTCGAACATGTTTGAAATATCTGTCAGTCAAATACCGGGCGAGGAAGCACCTTAGCCTGAGCTGCGATCTCGGGTACTTTGTGCTCCCATTCGATGGCCATCAGATGCACGCCATGTACGCCCTTCATTCCTTTGAACTCTTCGATCTGTTCGCAGGCGATATTGATACCTTCCTGGGCGACCTTATTTTTCTCGACGCCCTGCAGGCGCTTGATGATCTCGTCGGGGACATCCATGCCCGGCACCTTGTTTTTCATATACTTGGCCATACCCACGCTTTTCATCGGGGTTACTCCGGCCAGGATATGAATTTTGTCAGTCAGCCCCTCTTCATTGGCAAGCCGGATGAATTCCCGGAACTTCTCCATATTGTAGATACACTGAGTCTGAATGAAATCGGCGCCCGCTTCGATCTTTTTCGCCAGGCGATGCACCCGCCATTCAAAGGGGTCGGCGAAGGGGTTGCTGGCGGCGCCGATGAAAAGTTTCGGAGACCCGTGCAGATCTCCGCCGCTTAAGAATGTCCTCTCGTCCCGCATCTGTTTGACCATGGATATCAACTGTATGGAGTCGATGTCGAAGACGCCTTTGGCATCGGGGTGATCTCCGAATTTCTGGTGGTCTCCGGACAGACAGAGCATGTTGCGAATACCGAGTGCGGAGCTGCCCAAAATATCGGCCTGCATGGCCAGGCGGTTTCGATCCCGGCAGACCATCTGATAGTTGGGCTCAAGTCCTTCCTGGACCAGAATTAAGGATGCCGCCCAGCTGGCCATTCTGACCATGGCGGTCTGATTATCGGTAATATTGACCGAGTCGACATTTCCCTTGAGGAATTGGGCCTTCTCTCTCACCTCATTAACATTTGTTCCTCGTGGAGGGCCCAGCTCACCTGTAAAAGCAAATTGACCCGATGCGAGGATCTTTTCCAGGTTGCTTCCAGATTTATATGTTGTTTCTGTGCTCATATTTAATCCCCTGATCAGTATTGAGGGTATGTCTGAAAAATTGTTGGCATACGAGAGCGAAAGGCAATTATTTCAATGAATTTTCAGGCTTTTTGTAGCCGGGTTGGACCAGATTTCTGGGTATTTGGTCATTCCATCCCCGGACGGCATTGAGCTTTTTGATGGAATCCAGGCGGTTCTGTCCTTTCAGGCGTTCGTAGATCATAAACCAGGCACAGGGCTGTTCATTACTTATCTCACAGCTTCCCTTATTGGTTCCACCGCAGGGACCGTTGAAAAGGCCCTTGGCGCACATGGTGACCGGGCAAATCCCGCCGGTCATGCCCAGGACGCACTGGCTGCAGGAGCGGCAGCGCTCCTCATACCAGCCTACCGCCTGGTTGACGGCAAGGCCGGTTGTGTCGACAGCAGGAAAGGTCGGGATAAGGGGATATCTTTCCGCCAGAAACTGGATGCCAACGCCACAGGCCATGGACATCAACGCATCAAAATTTCCCTCTTCGATGATACTGTCAAGCTCGGCCAGATACTCGCGATCACATTGACGTTCAATGGTGTGTCCTTGAATTTCAATGGGCTCTTTATCAAGCCTTCTCGTCATCTCGATTTCGGTGTTGAGAATGGTGACTTCCTTCTCACCACCGGCCAGACAGACAGAAACGCAGGTGCCGCATCCAACGTTCAACACTTTTTTATAGCCCTTTAACATGGCCTTAATTTCGGCAAAAGGCTTTCTTTTGGCAACTATCATAATTTCCTCCAAAACGGGCCGGGACATGGAGTGATCCGGCCCCAGAAAATGCTAGAGACCGACGTTCTGAAGATCCGGTCCGAGGTACACTCTTTCGTTTTCACCAAGCATGCCCATGGACAGGCAGATAAGTGTCCAGAGATGCACCGTATGCCACTTGCCGTTATAATGTTCCTTCAAATCATGGATTTGGGCGTGACAGTTATGACAGGGAGTGATCGCGTATGTTGCCCCGGTATTAATAATCTGTTCGGCCTTGAGGCGGCCATACTCTCGACGGGCATCGGGAAGTCCTGACTGGAGGAATCCGCCGCCGCCGCCGCAACAGTAGTTGTTTGACATATTGGGTGTCATGTCGATGAAGTTCTCTTCGCCGACCACCTTTTTGACAACATACCGAAGGTCTTCAGCCACGGGGTCACCGTAGGTTTTTCGGACAAGCTGACAAGGATCCTGAACGGTAAAGGTCACCTTGAGGTCTTTGTTCCAGTCGGAACTGACCGGAAGCCTTCCTTCACGGATCCATTTGGCATAGTATTGGATGATGCTGGCGATTTCAAACTTGTAAGGAATGTTGAATTTTTTCAGTCCGGCCCGGACTGCAAAGAGTTCGTGGCCTCACTCGGTGTTGAGCCAGACCTTGCAGCCCAGGTCATCGACGGCCTTTGCCTTGACCCTGACGATATGCTCCCATGCATCATTGTCAGCAAGAAACATACAGTAATTCTCAGCCGCCCATCCTTTTGAACCGTAGGTCCAGTCGGCTCCGACCTTGTTAAGGATTTTCCATAAGGGGATCATCTCGTCCGGCTCGGTGACCGGCTCCCTGGAGTTCTGATTCAGATAGAACTGAGCCCCATGCTTATTCATGGGCACCTGCAGATTCTCAAACCCCGGCTGGGTCTGCCGGACCTCTTCGGCCACATCCTCCACCACGAAGCGCCAATCTTCTTCCGTGGCGCCCATGGCGCTGCAGGTGTCATTGCGAAGCGCCATATCACAGGAGCCCAGGATCCCTTTCGGCCGTTTATCTCGCGGCCTGGCATTTCTTAGATTAAAGACCAGCTGGGGGATATCGATTTTCATCGGACACACATAATTGCATCGCATGCACATGGTGCACATCCAGGGCCAATCGGATGCCAGCAACTCCTCATCCATGCCCAAAGCGGCCATTCTCAATAATTTTCTGGGGTCCATGTTTTCAAGACCGGTGGCCGGGCAACCGGAAGAGCAGGCCCCGCAGGTCAGACACATGTCAAGGTTCCCGCCCTCAGGCAGAAGCCCCTTGACCGTATCCATAAACCGGTTTTTCTTTTTGCCGCCAATTTTTATTGCTTCATCAGACATAATGCACTCCTCTTCTTAGGCGCAGGGCCTTTTCGACATATCTTTCAAAGGGTTTGGTCCGAGTGACATGATATGCTCGGTCATTTCTTTGGCATATTTTTGGAAGGTGGGGCCCTCACCCGACGACAGGTTATACATCCTGACGCGGTCACCTTCGATACCGATTTCCTCCAAAAGCTCGTGGATGTGTTCGACCCGTTCCCGGCATCGAAGATTTCCCTGGTTGTAGTGACAGTTTCCCTCCAGGCAACCGACGCAATAGACCCCGTCGGCCCCTTCCTGGAAACAGCGTAACAGGTACATCACATCCACTTTTCCGGTGCAGGGAACCCGGATTATTTTAATAGTGGTGGGGTAGCTCAACCGCATCGAACCTGCCAGGTCCGCAGCAGAGTACCCTCAGTAATCACAGCAAAAGGCTATTATAGTTGGTTCGAAGTCTGCCATTAATTTCCCTCCTGCACGATCCCGTATTAGGAGACCGTTACGGCCGCTTTAGGTTTTGCCTTGAGAGGGTTGGGGCCGAGCGCCATGATATGCTCGGTCATCTCCTTGGCGTATTTCTGGAAGGTGGGGCCCTCACCCGACGACAGGTTGTACATCCTGACGCGGTCACCTTCGATACCTATTTCCTCTAAAAGCTCGTGGACATAACCGACCCGTTCCCGGCATCGAAGATTTCCCTGGTTGTAGTGACAGTTTCCTTCCAGGCAACCGACGCAGTAGACACCGTCGGCCCCTTCCTGAAAGCATCGCAACAGGTACATCACATCCACTTTTCCGGTGCAGGGGACCCGGATGATTTTTATATTAGTGGGATAACTCAACCGCATCGAACCTGCCAGGTCCGCAGCTGAATACCCTCAGTAATCGCAGCAAAAGGCTACTATAGTCGGTTCGAAGTCCGCCATCACATCCCTCCCGCCAGCAATGTATCAATCGCACATGTGATCTGGTCATCTTCATAATTGTTGAGTTTAATGGTCTGTCGCGGGCAGACGCAGGCGCAGACGCCGCAACCCTGACAGAGAGCAGGGTCTATCTCAACCTCGCCTTTCTCCACATTGAACTGTGGAACCTCAAAGGGGCAGGAGCGAACGCAGGTCAGGCATTTCACGCAGTGATCCGGATCAACCTGCGCCTTAATGGCCGACAGCTTGATTTTATCCTTGGAGAGGAAGGTGACTGCCCGTGAGGCGGCGGCATTGGCCTGCACAATAGCCTCGGAGATCAGCTTCGGACCGTGCGCGGTCCCGCAGAGGAAGACACCTTCGCTGCCCATATCCACCGGCCGGAGTTTTACGTGGGCCTCAAGGAAGTAGCCCTCGGAATTTATATTGAGCTTCATCTTCCTGCTCACCTCTTCCGACCCGGCCGGCATGATGCCTGCGCTCAGGGTGAGAATGTCGGCGCGAATCTCGACGTTTCTCTGGAGGACATGGTCCTTGACGGTGACAAGAATACCCTCGTCCGAGGCCTTGGCCACGGGCGGGTTGTCCTTCTGGAAGCGGATAAAAATGACGCCCTGCTTTCTTGCCTCGGTGTAATAATCCTCCATAAGACCGTACATGCGCATATCCCGGTACAGGATAAAGACCTGGGTGTCAGGGCTTTTCTTTTTTATCGCCAGGGCATTCTTCACGGCAGACTGGCAACAGATCCTGGAGCAGTTTGGTCGTTCCTCGTTTCTGGAGCCGACACATTGGATCATCACCACCGAGTCGAGTCCGGCCGCACCTTTTTCAGCCAGTCTGTCGCTCAGCTGGAGCTGGGTGATGACCCGGGCGTCCTCTCCGTAGAGGAATTCTTTCGGCTTGTATTCATCGGCGCCTGTGGCAATAATGACGACACCGTGCTCAAATTCCTGAGCGGCTTCATTGCCGTTTATCCTGACCGAGGTCTTGAAATTGCCCTGAAAACCCTCAAAACCGGCAACAGTCGCATTGGTCAGGACGGTAATTTTATCTTCCGTGCGAACCTGACCGATGAGTTTTTCCATGTAGGCCCTGGCGTCGGCTCCCTCCAGGGTATGATGAAGCCTTCGCGCCATACCGCCCAGCTGCTCCTGTTTTTCGACCAGGACCGATTCAAAGCCCTGCCGGGCCAGATCCAGAGCCGCATTCATGCCGGCGATGCCGCCTCCAAGAACGAGTGCTCTTTTGTTGACAGGGATGATTTTGCCTTTCAAGGGTTTTAGCCGCATGGCGCGGGCAACGGCCATCCGGACGAGATCCTTGGCCTTTCCCGTAGCAAGTTCGGGATTGAAGGCGTGGACCCAGGAATCTTGATTTCTGATATTGGCCATCTCAAAGAGATAGCGGTTCAGTCCGCAGGCCTCAAGGGTTTCCATGAACATCGGCGCATGGGTCTTCGGGCTGCAGGAGGCGACAACGACCCGGTTGAGGCCTTGTTCAAGAATCTTGTCCTTGATCTTGCCCTGGGTATCCTGGCTGCAGGTGAAAAGATTGTTGTCGGTAAAGACCACACCGGGAAGAGTTCCGGCATATTCCTGCAGGCCGGGCACGTCTATGA
>JAJYAX010000042.1 GCA_021779275.1 Deltaproteobacteria bacterium
CAGGAGCGGACCCTGGAGGTGATACGGCAGCTGGAGCAGCATTTTCTTAAAAATGAGACCAAGACGGTTGAAGGGGTGATCACCGTGGCCGGGTTCAGCTTTGCCGGCCGCGGCCAGAACATGGGACTGGCCTTTGTCAAACTCAAGGACTGGAGCCTGCGCAAGACGCCGGATCTGAAGGCGCCGGCCATTGCCGGCCGGGCCATGAAGGCCTTTTCCCAGTTCCGTGACGGTCTGGCCTTCGCCTTTGCCCCGCCGGCGGTGCTGGAACTGGGGGTGGCCAACGGTTTTGACCTTGAACTGCAGGATCGTGCCGGCCTGGGACACGACAAGCTGATGGAGGCTCGCAACCAGCTGCTGGGGATGGCCATGAAGAATCCGAAACTGGTGGCGGTGCGCCCCAACGGCCAGGATGACGCTCCTCAGTTCAAGCTGGATATCGATGATGTGCGCGCCGAAGCCCAGGGAGTATCGCTGGCCAATATCAACAGCGTCCTTTCTTCCGCCTGGGGAAGTTCGTATGTCAACGATTTTATCCAGAACGGCCGGATCAAGAAGGTCTATCTGCAGTCGGACCCGCGATACCGGATGCTGCCGGATGATATCGGCAACTGGTATGTCAGCAATAAGAACGGTGCGATGGTGCCTTTTTCCGCCTTTGCCACCGCCCGCTGGCAGTACGGCTCACCTCGCCTGGAACGGTACAACGGCATCCCGTCCATGGAGATTCAGGGCCAGGCGGCCCCGGGGATAAGCACCGGGGAGGCCATGGACGAGATGGAGAGGATGGCGGCCCAGCTGCCCACCGGGATCGGCTACGAATGGACCGGCCTCTCCTACGAGGAAAAGAATGCCGGAGCCCAGGCGCCGGCCCTCTACGCCATCTCGCTTCTGGTGGTCTTCCTCAGCGTGGCCGCCCTGTATGAAAGCTGGACCATCCCCTTTGTCAATATGCTGATGCTGCCGCTGGGGCTGGTGGGGGCGGTAACGGCTGTGACCCTGCGGGTCCTGCCCAACGATATCTACCTCCAGATCGGTCTGCTCACCACGGTAGGGCTTTCCACCAAGAACGCCATCCTGATCATCCAGTTCATCAAGGAGCAGATGCGTCAGGGGCATGAGCTGGTCGAGGCGACGCTCGCCGCGATAAAGATCCGGCTTCGTCCGGTGATCATGACCTCGCTGGCCTTTTTCTTCGGCACCCTGCCGCTGGCCCTCACCCGGGGAGCAGGCGCCGGAGCCCAGAACGCCATCGGCACCGCCGTCACCGGCGGCTTGCTCTCGTCCACCTTTATCGACCTGCTTTTTATCCCGTTTTTCTTTGTCCTTATTTCGCGGCTGTTCGGGAAGAAGTCGAAGGGGGCGGTTGCAGAACCGCCATTCAATAAGGGTCTTACTTCGATTTCGGAGGAAAAATAATATGATCCACCGTACCTGTGCGTTACTTGTCGTTCTTGCCGGTGTGTTGTCCGGCTGCACGATGGCTCCCACCTATACCCGGCCGGAGGCGCCTGTGCCTGCAGTCTGGCCGGCCGGCCCGGCCTATCAGGGACAGGCGGGGACCTCCGCCAAACCGGAAGCGGCTGACATTCCCTGGCAGGAATTTTTTATTGACGGGCATCTGCGGGGAGTGATCAAGCTTGCCCTGGAGAATAATCGGGATCTGCGGGTCGCCGCCCTGAATATCGAAAAGGTGCAGGCCCAGTACCGGATTCAACGGGCGGCTCTGGTCCCGGAGATTGATGCGGCAGGCAGTGTCAGCAACCAGGTTGCAGCCGATCATAAGCTCAGCGTCGGCGTCGGCGTCAGCGCCTTTGAGCTTGATCTCTTCGGCCGGGTCCGGAGTCTGAAGGACCAGGCCCTGGAACAGTACCTGGCCACGGAGCAGGCGCAGCGGACCGTCAAGGTCAGCCTGATCGCGGAGGTGGCCGGGGCCTATCTCAACCTGGCCGCCGACCGGGAACTGTTGAGGCTGGCGCAGGAGACCCTGAAGACCCAGCAGACCAGTTTTCAGTTGATCAGCCGTCGCTTTGAGGCGGGCGTCTCCTCCGAGCTGGATCTGCGGCAGGCTCAGACCCAGGTGGACTCGGCGAGGGTGGATGTTGCCCGGTATACGACCCTGACGGCTCAGGATGAAAACAGCCTCAACCTGGTGGTTGGCTCCACGGTCCCGGCCGAACTCCTGCCGCAGGCCCTCTCGCCGTCGCTGACCCTTATGCGGGATATCGCCCCCGGTCTGCCCTCCGATGTTCTGCTTCAGCGTCCCGATGTCCTCCAGGCCGAGAACCTTCTTAAGGGATATAATGCCAATATCGGTGCGGCGCGGGCGGCCTTTTTCCCCCGTATCACGCTGACTGCCGCCTATGGCACCGCCGCCGGCGACCTGTCAGGCCTCTTCAAGGCCGGGACCGGCGGCTGGAGCTATGCGCCGCAGATCAGCCTCCCGATCTTCGACGCCGGCTCCCGGTCGGCGCAGCTGAAGGTGGCCGAAACGGACAGAGATATCGCCGTCGCCCAGTATGAAAAGGCGATACAGACAGCCTTCCGGGAGGTGGCCGACGCATTGGCCCAGCGCGGAACCATAGACCAGCAGGTGGCGGCGCAGGAATCGCTCAGTACGGCCACGGGCCAAAGGAACATCCTTTCCCAGGCGCGCTATGACAGGGGGATTGACAGCTACCTTACCGTCCTGGACGCCCAGCGTTCGCTCTACAGCGCGCAGCAGGGCTTGATCGGTACGCGATTGACTCGGCTTGTTAATCTGGTCACCTTGTACAAGGTGTTGGGAGGAGGCTGGAAGGAGGGATCCTGACGGTCAGTCTGCGGAAGCAGAGGCGGCGGGATAGGGCGGCCCCGGCCCCCTCTCCTCCCGCCTGACCTTGAATCCCTGGCGGGTAACAGGTTTTTTGAGAGTCAGGCTTTTTGAAATATCCTGTGGAGTGTTCCGGCAAGAACGCCTCTCCGGAATGGTTTGTTAAGAAAAGCGGCAATATTCATCCGGGCCGCCTTCTCCTCAGTCAGTACATCGCTGTAGCCTGTACAGATAATCACCGGAAGATCGGGTCGAACGGCCATTATCTCAACGGCTAATTGCATGCCTGTGAGATCCGGCATGGTTTGATCCGTGACAACCGCATCATAGGAGGCAGGATCCGCCAGAAACCTCTCCAAACCCTCCTTTCCCGACGTGCACATGGTGGCTGTGTAGCCCAGGGATGTCAAGAGCTCCTGTCCGAGATAGGCGATCATTTCTTCATCGTCCACAATCAAAATATGCTCGCCGTTTCCTTGCGGCACCTCCAGCGGTTCGATTTTTACCGGGAGTTCCTCCTCTTGTCGAGGCAGGTATACGGTGAATACACTGCCATCACCGCTTGTGCTTTTCACGGTGATGGCCCCTCCCATGGACCGGATCACTCCATGAATGACCGACAGGCCGAGACCTGTGCCCTCCCCCGTAGGCTTGGTGGTATAGAAGGGCTCAAAGATCCTGGGCAGGGACTCCTCGGGAATACCGGGGCCGGTATCCCGTACCGTTAAACGAACATAGGGGCCTGCCGGCAAGTCGGATGGTCCTTCAGTCCTTCCGGGGACCATCACAATGGAGTCCAGGCCGATGTCAAGCACCCCTCCTGTGTCTTTCATGGCATAATAGGCGTTGGTGCAGAGGTTGACGAGTATCTGATTGAACTGGGCGGGGTCGGCCAGAACCGGAGCCGATTCCTCGCTGATGTGTTCTCGTATTTTGATAGTCTTTGGAATGGATCCCGAGAGAAGTTCAATGCCTTCATGGAGCAGGATGGATGGTTCGACCAGCATTCTGTCCTGCCGGGTTATTTTGCTGAAGGTCAGGATCTGCCGGACCAGACCGCTGGCCCGTTCCGAGGCCTTCAACGCCTTGTCCATATTGCTGCATACGGACCTGTTCCCGGCGTTGTCCATTTTTGTGATTTCACAGAAGCCGATGATCGCACTGAGGATGTTGTTGAAGTCATGGGCGATGCCTCCCGCCAGGGTGCCGATGGCTTCGAGTTTCTGATTGTTCTGGATGCGCTGGAGCAGCTTTGTCTTTTCGATCATCTCACGTTTTTCGTTTTCTATGTCGGTGAGTATGCCGCGTATTCCCGCAGGACCATAGTCGCCGGGAATCGGCCGGCTTGATGTCCTGACCCAATGAAGATCTCCTGCCATGTCAACAACACGGAATTCCAGTGGTCCCAGGATCCCGGAGAGCACCTCGGAAAACCTTTTCTGGAGCAGAGGCAGATCATCCACGCAAATCATATCTGAAAAATGAAGACCGATTAAATTTTCAGGCCGGTGACCGGTGATGGCGGTTATGGCCGGGCTCAGGTAGGTGATTCGTCCCTCGGAATCGAGTTCATAAATTGCATCGTTGATCTCTTCGGTAAGTCGCCGGTAATTCTCCCGGGAATCCGCCAATTCCCGGGTCCGTTCTGCGACCAGAACTTCCAGGTGGTCTTTATGCCGAGCCAATTCCCCGGCGGTAATCTCCAGGCGTCGGCGTGACTCTATAAGCTCTGCATGTGCTTCACTGATCCGCTTGGCCAGTATATGCACCGCGAGCAGGAAAACCACACCCATAAATCCGGCGTGCCTGAATGTCCTGTCGGGTTGCATCAGGAGTGTGAGGACCAGGGGAACGGCCGCCGGTAATGTGAAGCAGACAAAGGCCAGGAGGGAGGGCGCAAGGGTCAGAACCGACCCTCCGGTCATGCCGCAGATTATGGCGATGAGATAGAAGCGGTGGAAATCCGTGGCGGAATTATATAAGAAGAGTGACGCAATTCCCCAGGTTGCACCCTGGAGAGCTACCAAAAACAGGGTCCCGGCATAGATCTCTTTCAGGTGGTTATCCCGGCCTGATTTCCGGTTGAACCAGAAGTGGACAATAAGCCGGATTACGGCAACGCCCAGGATCAGCCACAACCAGACATATCCGTGAGAGGGGATGGCCAGAGAGGTGAGCAATGCAATGCAGATGTTGACAAAGGCCGCGGTCCCGGAATTATGTACCAATAACCGTGTTCGTTCGTTCAAGGATGCATCTTCAATACTCGGATGCCTGTCGGCGGCATGTCCTTCTGCCTGCGTCATAAGGCGTCAGCTCCAGAAAAGTGTCGATCAAAAAAACCTGACATGGATGACAATCTGTTGTGAGTCAAAGACGTTGCTCTTATCCCTATTATTTTCTTGTATCATAGCGGGAAAACTCATGTCAAGCTCAGGGCGCCTGCTGCGGCGTCGGTCTGGCGCAGGTAATAGTCGTAATTGCCTTCATAGAGCCGCATCTCGCCGTGATCGATCTCAAAGACCCGGTTGACGAGGTTGCGGAGGAAGTGCCGGTCATGGCTGACCAGGATGACCGTGCCTTCGAAATTCTGCAGGGCCTCAAGCAAGACCTCGCGGGACTGGATGTCCAGATGGTTGGTCGGCTCGTCCAGGATCAGGAAATTGAGGGGCTGGGCCAGGAGTTTGGCCAGGACGACCCGGCTTTTTTCGCCGCCGGACAGATTGGCGACACGTTTGTGAATATCGTCTCCCTGAAAGAGGAAGGCGGCGCAGAGATTGCGGATGGTCCCGATATTTTCCTGCGGCA
The DNA here is from genome assembly GCA_021779275.1 of Deltaproteobacteria bacterium. Classification (GTDB taxonomy): domain Bacteria; phylum Desulfobacterota; class Desulfobulbia; order Desulfobulbales; family Desulfocapsaceae; genus CAIUQR01. The sequence continues at coordinate 5,621 of JAJYAX010000042.1, forward strand.
TGGCCTCCTGGACTGCCTCGAAGACCGTGTGGTCCGGGTGGAGGATGTCCATGGCGTGCTGGCTGAAATATCCGGTGCTGAGGTTGGCGCCCCAGCGGATTTCACCGCTGCCGGGCACGGTGGCGCCATTGATGATCTTCAACAGCGTCGATTTGCCGGCGCCGTTAACCCCCACCACGGCGATCTTCTCCTGCCGTCTGACGGTGCCGGTGAGTCCGCTGAAGACCCTCTTTTCCCGGCCCTCCGGGGTCTGCCAGGCGTGGCCCAGATCCAGCAGATGCAGGACATCGTCGCCGCTCCTGGGGGGGGATGGGAAGTCGAAGCGGATGCTTCGCTGTTCGGGAGGCAGTTCGATGCGCTCGATCTTTTCCAGCTTCTTTATCCGGGACTGGACCTGGGAGGCATGGGAGGCCCGGGCGGCGAACCGGGCGATAAATTCCTCTTCCTTGGCCAGCATCTCCTGCTGCCGGCGAAAACTTGCCGCCAGCTGTTCGCGGCGGATCTCCCGTTCCCGCAGATAGAAGTCATAGTTGCCGCTGTAGGTGGTAATGGTGCGGTTGGCTACCTCGATGATGCGGCTGACGATGCGGTTCATGAACTCCCGGTCATGGCAGGTCATCAGCAGGGCGCCCTTGTAGGTGCCCACCAGCCATTCTTCGAGCCAGATAATGGACTCCACATCGAGATGGTTGGTGGGCTCGTCCAGCAGCAGGACCTCGGGATTGATGGTCAGGATCTTTGCCAGGGCGACGCGCATCTTCCAGCCGCCGCTGAAGGATTCCACCGGCCGTTTGAAATCGCCGGGAGAGATGCCAAGCCCGGTTAACACGGCCTTGGCCCGGGCGTCGAGGTCGTAGCCGCCGCGATGCTCGAAGATCTCGACAATCTGACCGTAGCGCTCCAGGAGGACGGCCATCTCCTCGTCGGCCATGGGCTCGCCCATCCTCGCCTCCATCTCCCGCATCTGCCGGCCCAGGATGACGATATCGCCTGCCGCCGACATGACTTCAGCCAGCACGGATCTTCCTGCCATCTCGCCCACATCCTGAGAAAAATAGCCGATAACGGTTTTTTTGGCGCAGGTGATTTCGCCGCGGTCGACCTCCTCTTCGCCGGTGATAAGCCTGAAGATGCTGGTCTTGCCGGCCCCGTTGGGCCCGACGAGTCCGGTGCGGGTGTTGGGGAGGATCTGGAGGCTGGCGTCCTGAAAGAGGATCTGTGAGCCGTGCTGTTTGAAGATATTGGTCAGATGAATCATGGCTGAGTAATGAAAAAGAGGCGAAGATATCACATCATGGGAGGCTTGGCAAGCCTAATCCTGCTGTTCTGCAATGGGGGCAGGGGAGGGGGAGGTGATGACAGGACGACTGCACACCCGGCCGGGTGGCAGGTGCTTCTCCTGAAAAAACTTGCCGGAGTCCTTAAAACTGGATACGATTGAACGAATCGAATCCGTACATAATGTACGATGACTCTAAGGGATTCTGGTAATTCCCTTAGAGAACAATGTGCAAACCTCTAATCCATCATATGATTCATGACCGACCATAAAAATGTACTGGGAACCCCCCTGGAAGTATGCAGTCTTGATCCGTTGACAGGCTATACCCGTGAAGGCAGCTGCAAGGTTGTTGAGGGAGACTCCGGTGTGCACGGTGTCTGTGTCGTCGTCTCCGATGAGTTTCTTGAGTTTTCAAAAAGCCGGGGAAATGATCTGTCCACGCCCATGCCCATGTATGGTTTTCCCGGTCTCAAGCCGGGAGACAGGTGGTGTCTCTGTGCGCCCCGTTGGAAGGAGGCCCTGGAGAACAACATGGCTCCCGCTGTCGATCTCATGGCAACCCATGAGGCGAGCCTGGAATACGCCTCTCTCGAGGACCTGTTGACGCACTCTGTCGGGAGCGGCGGTTCCTGACAGAAAAAACGAACGGGGGAAGGTGCTCTGCGCACAATCCCCCGGAAAAATACACCAAGTGTGCTCGGTACGATCTTAGAACGCCATGGACAGGGTTACCCCTCCGTAAAGGTAACTGGAGTCGCCGCTGACGACACCATTAGCGAAGGAACCATCAACGCTGTTTACCTTGATAAAATCCGAAGCCTCGCTGGAAAGGGCAAACGAATAGGCTATCATCGGTTTCACGGTAAAATATTCTCCGACGGGAATCGTGAAACCGGCGGATAATAGACCATTATGGAGCGCGCGATATTTGGAATTCGGGTTTTTTGCCTCGACCAGACTATTACTGTCCGAATAGTAGTAACTGGCAGATGCGCCAAGATCAAAGGTGATCTTGTTGACAACAGGGATCGAATGGGAAATGCCGAGATTAACATACCAGCCAGGAAATTGGGCGATGTCCCGATAGACGGTGAGAGTCGGACTCAGAAAAACGTTCAGCCCTACGGAGGCAAATATCTCCTGTGTGTCCTTTGAAGCCTTTATTTCCGGTGTTGCCGGTTGCTCATTCAAGGCATAATAGATATAACCGCCGGTCAGCTTGGTAATGCCGACATCCTTTGAATAGGACAGGGTGATGTCGGTTTCATTGTATTTTGCACCGTTCCACGGTTTGCTGTCGGTGTCCATATTCCCCCAGACATTCAGGCTGAAGCCCTTGTACCCCAATGTCACCGATGGCTCGATAACCAGGCTGTCCTTGCTCAGCGCTTCACCTCGCCATATATATTGACTGAAGACCCCCACGTCAACACCGGCGGTTGGTTTATCGGCATCCTCGGCATGGACGACTGTCTGGCCGGTCAGGATTGTCGCGGCCGCGATGGCCATACACATTTTAGACTTGAGTTTCATTTTTTCTCCCTCTCTCCTGATTGGAAAATCTATTAAAAATTATGACGGGAGCAAAACTCCATTTTCTGGTCTTGCGGACCGATACCAGAAAACAAGCAGGTCTCCGTCGAAAAACTGACCCCGCGCTTATTGACAGAACGATGGTCATAACTGCCTGAGTGTTGCCTGGGAGTTAGCAAAGATCGGGCCATTTCTCTTTTTAGCGTATAATGTTATTATTATTAATATGTTGGTCTTCCGT
>JAJYAX010000043.1 GCA_021779275.1 Deltaproteobacteria bacterium
CGTAGAAAACGCCTTAGGGCTTGCCATTCCGATCAACGCCCAGTACGTCCGGAATATGGTCATGTCGATCCATGCCCTGCATGATCATATCGTTCACTTTTACGCCCTGTCAGCCCTTGACTGGGTTGACGTTGTCTCGGCCCTTAAGGCCGACCCGGTCGCCACCCAGAAGCTTGCCGAAAGCCTGTCTAACTGGCCCGGAAACAGCGCAAAACGTTTTGCCGCCGTCAAGGATAAACTCAAAGCCCTGGTGGATAGCGGTCAGCTCGGACCCTTTGCCAACGCCTACTGGGGTCATTCTGCAATGAAACTGCCGCCCGAGGCCAACCTGATGGCGGTTTCCCATTATCTCGAAGCCCTTGATTATCAACGGAAAGCCACCCAGGCCCTGGCCATCATCTCAGGAAAAAACCCGCACATCCAGAACCTCTCGGTCGGCGGTGTCACCTGTGCCATCAATCTTGACAACGACTCGACGCTGAACATGGAGCGGCTCTATTATGTCAAGCAACTGGTGGAGGAAGTGCAAGGTTTTATTCAGCAGGTCTATCTCACCGACGTTGTTGCTGTCGGTGCCCTGTACAAAGAATGGCTCCCCTACGGCGCCGGCGTCACCAACTATCTCGCGGCCCCGGATATGTTCCTGAATGTTGAAGGCACTTCCTTCGACCTGCCCGGCGGCACGGTCATGGGCGGAGACCTGAAGACCGTCAAACCGATCTCCAGTCTCAATGACAAATACTTCAAGGAAAACGTTGAAGAGTCCATTGCCCGCGCCTGGTATGACGGCGACTGGTCCAAACACCCCTGGGAGGAGTCCACCGACCCGAAACCCGGCGATTTCCAGGATGAAGGCCGCTATACCTGGCTGAAGGCTCCCCGTTTCCAGGGTAAGCCGATGCAGGTCGGTCCCCTGGCGCAGATGGTTGTCGGCTATGCCCTCGGCAATGAGCCGATTGTCAAGAATGTTAACGCGGCCCTGGAACGCATCAGCGCCGTTGCCGGTGTAAAGGTCGGTCCCGAGATCCTGCACTCTACAATCGGCCGTCATGCAGCCCGGGCGGTTCGCGCCTCCATGCTTGCTGATCTGGCGCTGAAACATTGGGGTCTCCTCGTTGAGAACGTCGGCAAGGGTGATCTTGAAATCTTTAATCCGCCCGTATTCCCCAAGGGAGAACAACGCGGTGTCGGTGTGCATGAGGCCCCTCGTGGATTACTCTCCCACTGGATTGTTATCGAAAACGGCAAGATCAAGAACTATCAGTGTGTTGTTCCCTCTACCTGGAACGCCGGCCCAAGAGACGCAAAGGGACAGCTGGGACCATACGAGGCCTCTCTGATGGGCAACCCGATCGCCGACCCGGAAAAACCCCTGGAGGTGCTGCGGACCATCCATTCGTTCGACCCCTGTATCGCCTGTGCCGTCCATATGTTGGATCCGGAAGGGAAGGAAACAGTCAAGGTGAAGGCCCTGTAAATAACGGCTCCATACACTGAATCTTTTCTTTCGGAAATACCATAAGGAGGTAACTATGACGTACGAAAAGAAAAAATGCTGGAGCATACTGCTCCGCCTCTACCACTGGGGCTTAGTCCTCTCCATCGTTTTCCTGGTGGCCACGGGCATCTATATTAACTGGCCGTGGTCAAACACCCTGCTGCTGGGGACGGGATTATTCCCGATGGCCTGGATGCGATACACCCATTTTGTCGCCGGATATGTTTTTACGGCTGCGGTATTAATACGGATATTCCTGTATATCTTCGGCAATGCTCAGGAGAGAATCACTGATTGTCTGCCCATTAACGGCCGGAATATCAACAATCTGGTCAAGACGGTTTTGCAGTATACCTATATCAGCGATGATCATGATGAACGGCTGGGCCACAATGTTCTTGCCGGACTGACCTATGTGATCACCATCCTGGCTGCAATTTTTCAGCTGGTCAGCGGATTCTACATGCTTTTCCCGGAATCCGCGGCCTGGCAGGGCTGGGGCGTGGCAATCTTCGGCAACCAGCAGGAGGCCAGGTTTGTCCATCATCTGCTGATGTGGTGGTTTATCATCTTTACGGTTATCCATGTCTATCTGGTTATATGGAATGACCTCACAGGACCGGAGGGGCTTGTTTCCTCAATCTTTACTGGTGTCAAGTTTAAGCATAAAAAAGCATAAGGCCAAAGGGGTTGAACTGCTGATCCGGGGCATTGTCCAGGGAGTCGGCTTTCGCCCCTTTGTGTATACCCTCGCTACCCGTCTGAACATCTCCGGCACTGTCAGTAACTCCAGTGCCGGAGTTGTTATCAGGGCCGTTGGCCCGAAAGAACGGATCACATCTTTCAGAGACCTTCTGCAACGGGAGGCTCCACCTCTCGCCAGAATTTTTTCAATTGTTGAACGGCCGCTTACCGCCGATATCCCGGAAGACGGGTTCACCATTCTCGCCAGTATCGCGGGGCAGGGCACCAGCACCGGGATCCCGCCGGATATTGCCCTCTGTGCCGACTGTCTGCAAGAACTCTTGAACCCCGGGGACCGTCGCGCCGGCTACCCCTTCATCAATTGCACCAACTGCGGCCCCCGCTTTACCATCGTCGAAACCATCCCCTACGACCGGCCCCGGACCTCGATGAAGGTCTTCCCGATGTGTGCGGCCTGTGCGGCGGAGTATGGAGACCCCACCGACAGGCGTTTCCATGCCCAGCCCAACGCCTGCCCGGTCTGCGGCCCGCACCTGAGCTGGCACGACCGTCTGGGCCGTAAGATTGCCTGCGCCGATCCCGTGACCGAGGCCATCACGGCGCTTGCGGGCAACGCTGTTCTGGCCATCCGCGGCCTGGGCGGCTTCCATCTGGCGGCAAGCGGCCTCTCCGGGTCAGCGGTCCAACTTCTGCGCGACCGGAAGGGCCGGAGGGCAAAACCGCTGGCCATCATGGTGGCCGATATGGACTCAGCCAGACGCTTTGCCGAGATCTCCGCCATCGAGGAGGAAGCCCTGCTGAGCCCCGAACGCCCCATTGTCCTACTCAGGAAAAAGGCAGGCTCGGGCCTGGCGGATGGGCTGGCGCCCGGTGTCGGAGACATCGGCGTCATGCTCCCCTATACGCCCCTGCACCATCTGCTCTTCCAAAGCCCCGGGTGTCCGGCCGCCCTGGTGATGACCAGCGGCAATGTCAGCGGCGCGCCGATCTGCACCGGCAACGAGGAGGCCATCCGCCGCCTTGGCGCAATTGCCGATTTTTTCCTCCTCCACAACCGGGAGATCGTCACCCGCATAGATGATTCGGTGGTCAGGATAGCCCAGGACCTGCCGCGCCTCTTCCGCCGGGCCAGGGGCTATGTCCCGGCCCCTCTTCTGCTGGCGCAATCATTGCCGGCGGTGATCGGCTGCGGAGGAGGACTGAAGAGCACCTTTTGTCTTGGCCGGGACAGACTGGCCTATCCGAGCCAGCATATCGGCGATCTCTTTAACCTGGAATCCTTTGAATTTTACACCGAATCGGTCGAGCATCTGAAAAAGGTCTTCGAGATCGAGCCGGTGGCCGCCGCCTGTGACCTGCATCCTGACTACATGAGCAGCCATTATGCCGCCAGCCTGGGACTGCCCCTCTACCGCGTCCAGCATCACCATGCCCATGCCGCGGCGGTCATGGCCGAGCACGGCCTGTCCGGACCGGTGCTGGCCGTGGTCCTCGATGGAACCGGCTATGGTCCGGACGGCACTCTCTGGGGGGGCGAGATTCTGGCCGCCGACCTGATGAAATATAAGCGAGTCGGTCATTTCGAGCAATTTTCCCTGCCCGGCGGGGACGCCGCGGCCATGGAGCCATGGCGGATGGGATGCTCCGCCCTCTTTCACACCTTGGGCCCGGAGGCCCTTCTTGGCCCCAAGGCCCCCTCCTTTCTGGCGGCCGTCGCCCCCGAAAAGAAAGAGATCGTCAGCCAGATGCTGAAAACAGGGTTCAACTCCCCGCTGACCTCAAGCTGCGGCAGACTCTTCGATGCCGCAGCCGCCATCCTGGGCCTCCGCCTGACGGCCAGTTACGAAGGGCAGGCGGCCATGGAGCTTGAGGCCCTGGCCGGGATGGCTGCCGGAAGTGACTGGAAAGGGAAGCTTGAGGCGAGCCTGTCCCCGGGACCGGCTCCTGCCTTTCTTGAAGAAAACGGCATGTTGAAGATTACGACTTCTCACCTTATATCAACTCTCTATGATGATATTCGCCGCGGACGGACGAAAGCTGCTATCGCACTCCGCTTTCATTTTGGGCTGATCGGCAGTATACTTACAACCGTCCGGCAGGTCTCTGCCCAGATCGGCATCCGGGAGATCGTTCTCACCGGCGGCTGCCTGCAGAACAGACTGTTGCTGGAAGGTCTTTTTCATGTCCTGATACAGCAGAAATTCCCCGTCTTCACCGGAAGAAACATCCCGGTGAATGATGGCGGCGTCTCTGTCGGTCAGGCAATAATTGGAGGTTTGCATCATGTGTCTTGCGATACCCATGCGGGTAACGAACATTGAAGGAAGTCCCGACGACTTCACCACCAGCCAGATTGCAACCGTGGACGCGGACGGCATCAGCAAGGAGGTCCGCCTGGATGTGGTTGACCGCTGGCCGGATATCGGGGAGTATGTAATCGTCCACGCGGGCTTTGCCATCCATACCCTGGAAGCGGCCGAGGCCGAGGACAATATCCGGCTGCTCCGGGAACTGGCGGCCTGCATGCCGGAAGAATTGCTGGTACGATAAGGTCATTCTATGAAATATCTTGATGAATTCCGGGACAGTGCTCTGGCCAGACCACTGGTTGCCGAGTTGCAGAAGGCGGTCACCAGACCGCTCAGGGTCATGGAGATATGCGGATCACACACCATGGCCATCTTCCGCAACGGCCTGCGGTCCATTCTGCCGGAGGGGTACACCCTGATCTCCGGACCGGGCTGTCCCGTCTGTGTGACCTCCGCGTCGCATATGGACGCCTTTATTGCCATGGCTGATCGCCCGGGGGTCAGGGTTGCCATCTTCGGGGACCTGTTCCGGGTCCCCGGCACCGACGGGTCGCTTGCCAACGCCAGCTCCAGAGGGGCCAAGGTGGATATTGTCTACTCGCCGATGGACGCCCTGGACCTGGCGGTCCGTCACCCGGAGGACCTGATCGTCTTCTTGGGTGTCGGATTCGAGACGACCACCCCGGGCATTGCCGCCACCATTCTGGCGGCAAAAAACCGGAACGTTACCAACTTCACCGTCTTTTCAACCCAGAAGGTGATGCCGCCGCCGCTCATCGCCCTGCTGGACGACCCCGGCCTGAAGATAGACGGGCTTCTCTGTCCAGGGCACGTCTCCAGTATCATCGGGGCCGGCGCCTATCAGCCTCTGGTCGACAAGTATCATCTCGCCTGCGTCGTGGCCGGATTTGAGACCACGGATCTCTTGAACAGTCTTATCCTGCTGGCCCGTCAGGTCGGCCGGGGCGAAGCGAAGGTGGAAAACACCTATAAGAGGGCGGTAAACTGGGAGGGCAACCTCCGCGCCGCCAGGATGGTGGACGAGATCTTCGAGCCCGCCGACATGGAATGGCGCGGCCTGGGCGTCATTCCCGGCAGCGGCCTGGCTATCCGGTCCGGGTATGCCGATTTCGATGCGGTGGTACGTCTCGGCATCACCCTGCCTGCGGCCCGGGAGGCCAAGGGCTGCCGCTGCGGAGAGATCCTGAAGGGGATGAGCATTCCCACCGAATGCCCGCTCTTCAATACCCGATGCACACCCGGTACCCCGATAGGCCCCTGCATGGTCTCCAGTGAAGGGACCTGCGCCGCCTATCATAAGTACGGAAGAGACTAAAATAACTACTCCGCTCTCTACAGAACGGCTCTAACAATCGAAAAAAGGACGACAATGTCGGAAAATAAAATCCTCCTGGATCACGGGAGCGGCGGGCTTGCCAGCCAGGAACTGATCAGCAGTCTGTTTCTGAAGTATCTGGACAACCCCATACTCCGCAGCCTGGAGGACAGCGCCATCATCGAGAACCAACAGGGAAGGCTGGCCTTTACCACCGACAGTTATGTGGTTGATCCGATCTTTTTCCCCGGCGGCGATATCGGCAAACTGGCCGTACACGGCACCATCAACGACCTGGCCATGCGGGGCGCCCGGCCGCTGTGCCTGAGCCTGGCCCTGATCCTCGAAGAAGGCATGGACATGGCTGATCTGGAAAAAATCATCATCTCCATCGGCGAGGCCTGCAGGGCAAGCGGCGTCCCCATCGTGGCCGGGGACACCAAGGTGGTCCCCAAGGGCAAGGGGGACAAGATCTTTATCAACACCTCCGGGATCGGGATCGTCTCCGACGGGATCGATATCTCCTCCAAAAACGCCAGGGCGGGCGATGTCGTCATCCTCTCGGGCACCATGGGCGACCACGGGATCACAATCATGACCCGGCGCGCCGGTATCTCCATGCAGGGAAGGCTCGAAAGCGACACGATGCCGCTGCATACCCTGGTCCAGCGGCTGCTCACCGAGATCCCCGGCGGCATCCACACCCTGCGGGACCCGACCAGGGGCGGGGTCGCAACCTCGCTCAACGAGATTGCGGCCAACAGCGGTCTGGCCATCACCATGGACGACCAGGCCCTGCCCGTCCGGCCCGAGGTCCGGGCAGCCTGCGAGATCCTGGGCCTGGAACCGCTCTACCTGGCCAATGAGGGCAAGTGCCTGGCGGTTGTCAGCCCGGAGCTTGCCCAACGCGCCCTGGCTATCATGCACTCCACCCCGGAGGGACGCGAGGCGGCAATTATCGGCAGACTGACTGCCGGCAAACCCGGACGGGTGGTCATCAACACCCCTGTCGGGGGATCACGGGTGGTGACGCCGCTGCACGGCGAACCGCTGCCCAGAATCTGTTAAACGGACAATCATCCAACTCCTATCCAATGAATAAAACTGATAAAAAGATCGGCATCATCGGCATCGGCAACCTTATCCTCAGCGATGAAGGGTTCGGCATCCACACCCTTCATTATCTGGAAGAAAACTATATCTTTCCAGAGACTGTCGTTCTACAGGACGCGGGAACGGCCGGCATCTATATGTCGCCCTTTCTCGAGGCGTGTGACCCGATCCTCGTGATCGATGTCGTCGATATTGCGGCTGAACCCGGATCGTTCCATCACTATGACATGGCCGATGTGAAGGTCGGTAATTTTCAGACCAAAATGTCTCCCCACCAGCTGGGGCTCCTGGAGATCGTCGAGATATGCCGGCTGCGGGATGCCGCGCCGGAGAATATTGAATTTTACTGCGTGGTCCCCAAGGAGCTTGACACCAGCATGGATCTGTCGCCGGAGGTCGCCCCCCGGGTCCCCGAGGTGGCGGCCCTGATCGTCAAGCGTCTACAAGACTTCGGCCTCACCGTGCACAAACGGGGCGCCCCGGAAAAAAGAAGGACATCTCTTCATCATGCATGAAATATCTCTGGTGCAGGCCATGCTGCAGCAACTCTCCGATCTGGCCGTCCAGAACCAGGCGACCAAGATCATAAAGATCACCATGGAGATCGGCCAGATGTCCGGCGTGGTTGTCGATTCCTTCCGGTTCGGCTTTGATGTGCTCTCAGGCAATGACGACCTTGTCCGTGGCGCCGAGCTGGTGATCATCACCCCGCCGGTGAACTATCGTTGCACCCGGTGCGGCCATTCGGAAGAGGCCGCGGCCCAGCCGGACTGCTGCCCGCAATGCGGCGAGGTCTTTTTGATTGGCGAAGGGGGAGACGGCCTCATCCTGCAACAAGTGGAAATGGAATAATTTACTCAACAGATAAACCAGCTGCAAAACGTTAAGGATACAATATGTGCGATTCCTGCGGGTGTCATGTCCCGACAGAACATGACCATAGCCATCACAGCCACTCCCAGCCGAAGACGGTTGACGTCCACACCAGCCTGCTGGCCGCCAACGACGCCCTGGCCAAACTCAACCGGGAACACTTCGAGGCCATGGGCGCCGTGGCCATCAATCTGATCAGCAGTCCGGGCTCGGGGAAGACAACCCTTTTGGAGCATACCATCGAACAGCTGGGCGGTGACATTAAAATTGGGGTTATTGAAGGGGACATCGAGACGGAACGTGACGCCGACCGGATCCGGAAAAAAGGTGTCCCGGTGATCCAGCTGACCACCGGCGGGGCCTGCCATCTGGATGCGTCCATGACCCATAAGGGCCTGCACCTCCTGGAAAAACAGCCGGGGGGCGACAAGATCGATCTGCTCTTTATCGAGAATGTCGGCAATCTGGTCTGTCCCGCGACCTTCGATCTGGGCGAGCATAAGCGGGTGGTGCTTGTCTCCGTCCCGGAGGGGCCGGATAAACCGGCAAAATATCCCAAGGCCTTTACCAGCTCCGATGTCTTTTTGATCACCAAGACCGACCTGCTGCCCTATTTCGATTTTCCGGTGCCGGAGTGCAGGGCCGAGGCCCTGCATCTGAATCCCAAGCTGACCGTCATGGATTTCTCCTCCAAGACCGGCGACGGCTTCGAGGTCTGGCTGCAGTACCTGCGCGATCTGGTCAGCACGGCGAAAGCCAGGCGGAAAAACCACTCTCACGAATAAAAAAAGGCAGAAACAGGGCGGGTAT
>JAJYAX010000044.1 GCA_021779275.1 Deltaproteobacteria bacterium
CCCGCATCAACCCCAATTGATGAACAGCGGCGTATAGTGCCGGATTCTCTTATTGTCAGGGAAGATGGGGAGGTTGTAACCGCTACTTCTGATAAGGTAACCTATATGGATATTGCCCCGAATCAGCTGATCAGCGTGGCCGCTTCCCTGGTGCCCTTTCTCGAAAATGATGATGCAAACCGAGCCCTTATGGGTTCAAACATGCAGAGACAGGCCGTACCCTTGATGACCACCGCTGCGCCTTTTATCGGCACGGGGATGGAAAGATATGTGGCCCGTGATTCCGGATCCTGCCTTTTGGCAGGCGGTGACGGTATTGTTGAAGAAGCGGATTCCAATCGTATTGTTGTCCGTTATGAGCAGCCCGGAACCGACGGTTTTGCAACCGGGGTTGCGGTATACCGTCTGGAAAAATATAAAAAGTCCAATCAGAATACATGCTTCAATCAGAAGCCTCTGGTCCTGCCCGGTATGATCGTTACGAAAGGGACAGTGCTTGCCGATGGCCCGTCCTGTGAACAAGGTGAGCTTGCATTGGGAAAAAATGTGACTATCGCCTTTATGCCTTGGCGTGGATTTAACTTTGAGGACTCGATTCTTGTCAATGAGCGTTTGTTGAAGGAGGATACCTTCACGTCCGTACATATCGAGGTCTTCGAGACCATGGCCAGGGACACCAAGCTTGGCAAAGAGGAGATCACCCGTGATATTCCCAATGTCAGCGAGGAGACCCTGAGAAATCTGGATGATTCAGGGATTGTACGCATCGGCGCCGAGGTGAAGGCTGGTGACACCTTGGTCGGCAAGGTGACGCCCAAAGGAGAAACCGTCCTTTCTCCGGAAGAAAAATTATTGCGTGCCATCTTCGGTGAAAAAGCACAGGATGTAAAAGATTCTTCTCTGCGGGTGCCTCCCGGAGTCGAAGGAGTTGTTATCGATGCCAAGGTCTTCTCCCGGAAAGGTGTGGATAAAGATGAACGCTCTTTGATGATTGAGGACCTGGAGATTGAGAAATTGAACCAGGATAAACTCGACGAACTCATAAGCCTGAAGCGCGGGGTCTGCCGTGAGATCGGCGAGATTATGGACGGACGTACCGCTAAACATGATGTCCTGGGAATAGATGGAACCGTCGTTGTAAAACTCGGTAAGAAATTCAGTGCCGATATGGCATTAGCTATTGGCTTCAATAATCTCACCGCTGTGGAATTCTCGGAAAAGTCCAAATTCGCCGATCAGATGGATGCGGTATATGGACGGTACAAGAACCAATCCCGACTCATTACCGAGAGATACGACGGTATTATTGATCGGATGCGCAAGGGTGATGATCTGCCTCCGGGCGTTGTCAAGATGGTCAAGATCTACGTGGCCACCAAGCGTAAGTTATCTGTGGGCGACAAGATGGCCGGCCGCCACGGTAATAAGGGTGTTGTTTCCCGTCAACTGCCCGAGGAGGATATGCCGTTTTTCGCTGACGGCACTACCGTCGATATTGTTCTCAACCCTTTGGGCGTGCCGTCCCGTATGAATGTGGGGCAGGTGCTTGAGGTCCATCTGGGGTTTTCGGCGAAAAAGATTGGTGAACAGTTGGAGATTCTGGCCAGAAGAGGGGCCGTTGACGAGATAAAAAAGAAGATCGCCGCAGTCTATTCGCAGGAAGAATATTTGGAAATAACTGAAGGCCAGAGCGATGAGGAATTGATTGAATGGGCAAGGAAACATAAAAAAGGCATACATATGTCCACCCCGGTCTTTGATGGGGCGGCAGAGAGCAGCATACGACGGCTTCTTGTCGAGGCTGGTGTCGATGAGGTCGGGCAGAGCCAGCTCTATGATGGTCTGACTGGTGAACCGTTCGCCAACAAAGTCACTGTTGGCGTCATGTATATGCTGAAACTGCATCATCTTGTTGACAATAAGATTCATGCGCGATCAACAGGTCCGTATTCCCTGGTAACCCAGCAGCCGCTTGGCGGTAAGGCCCAATTCGGCGGTCAGCGTCTGGGGGAGATGGAGGTGTGGGCCATGGAGGCCTATGGGGCCGCCTATACCCTGAAAGAATTTTTAACAGCAAAGTCCGATGATGTTGAAGGCAGGACGACGATGTACGAACGTATTGTCAAAGGAAACAATTTTCTGACGACAGGTCTGCCTGAATCTTTCCATGTTCTGGTCAAAGAGTTGCAGGGGCTTTGCCTGAATATGGAGCTCATAGAAGAATAGTTGCGATTATCTCTTCGGAATTCTGGCCCATCGAGTCTCGGAGAGGACATAAAGACCAACTTTTAATAACCCGGTATAGGGCATAATCTCTTCAAGGTCTGATGGCGTTTATCCATACATCAGGCATTTCCAAAAATCTCTGGAAGAGGTGATTTAGTGGAAGAGTTATTCAATTTTTTTCAAAAACCAAAAGCACCAGTAAAGTTCAATAAAGTGAAGATCTCGCTTGCTTCGCCAGAGAAAATCATGGATTGGTCCCATGGTGAGGTGAAAAAGCCGGAAACGATCAATTATCGAACCTTCAAACCTGAAAGGGATGGGCTTTTTTGCGCGAAGATATTTGGTCCGGTTAAGGATTTTGAATGCAATTGCGGTAAGTACAAACGCATGAAGCATCGGGGTGTTGTCTGTGAGAAGTGCGGTGTCGAGGTTATTCAGTCGAAGGTTCGGCGGGAACGTCTCGGCCATATCAAACTTGCAGCCCCGGTTGCCCATATCTGGTTTCTGAAGAGTCTGCCGAGCAAGATTGGAGCCGTTCTTGACATGACTCTCAAGCAGCTGGAGAAGATTCTCTATTTCGAACAGTACGCTGTTGTAACATCCGACGTTGAAGCCCTCCCTGTTGGTACCCTGCTGGCGGAGGATAAATACCGCCAGGCCCGGGAAGAACATGGAGGGAAATTCAAGGTAGGGATTGGGGCGGAGGCGATCCGAGAACTTCTGCAGGCACAGGATCTGGTCGCCCTCTCCAAGACGCTTCGGGAAGAGATGGCCACCACAAATTCCCAGACAAAACGGCTGAAACTCGGAAAAAGACTGTATGTCATCGAGGCCTTTCGAGACTCGGGGAACAGACCTGAATGGATGGTCCTTGAGGTTATACCTGTCCTTCCTCCGGATCTGCGGCCCTTGGTTCCTCTTGAAGGGGGACGTTTTGCAACATCGGACCTGAACGATCTGTACAGGCGGGTGATCAACCGGAATAACAGGTTGAAGCGTCTTCTGGAATTGGACGCGCCCGATATCATCATACGAAATGAAAAACGTATGCTGCAGGAGGCTGTCGATGTCCTTTTTGATAACGGCAGACGGGGCAGGGTGATAACCGGGGCCAATAAACGTCCGCTTAAATCGCTCTCCGATATGTTGAAAGGAAAGCAGGGACGTTTCCGGCAAAACCTGTTGGGTAAACGTGTCGATTACTCGGGTCGTTCGGTTATCGTGGTCGGTCCCCATCTGCGCCTGCATCAGTGCGGCATACCGAAAAAAATGGCCTTGGAGCTGTTCAAGCCTTTCATCTATAACAAGCTTGAGAGAAAAGGCTATGTCACCACCATAAAAAGTGCGCGAAAGATGGTTGAGAAGGGCTCCAAGGAGGTCTGGGACGTTCTTGACGAGGTGGTGACGGAGTATCCGGTGATCTTAAACCGCGCTCCGACACTGCATAGACTGGGTATGCAGGCCTTTGAGGCCGTTCTCATCGAAGGGAAGGCGATTCAACTTCATCCATTGGTGTGCATGGCCTTCAATGCCGACTTTGATGGTGATCAGATGGCGGTGCATGTACCGCTGTCGGTGGAGGCCCAGGTCGAAGCCCGGGTCCTGATGATGTCCACCAATAATATTCTTTCTCCCGCCAATGGCGAGCCGATCATCATCCCGTCGCAGGATATAGTCCTTGGATTGTATTATATGACCAGGGATCGGATCAACGTCAAAGGTGAAGGGAAGGTCTTTTCCAATCCCGGGGAGGCGAGGATTGCCTATGATCATGAAGCCGTTGATCTTCAGGCGAAAATCAAAGTCCGGATGGACGGTGAGATTGTCGATACCACCATGGGTCGGATAATTCTGGGAGAATTGCTTCCCAAAAGCGTACCTTTTCCCGAGATCAACAAATTGATGAGTAAAAAGGCCCTGGCTCAGCTTATCGATTACACCTACAGGCATGCCGGAACCAAGGATACGGTAATTCTGGCTGATCGTCTCAAGGATACCGGATATGAGTATGCCACAAGGGCGGGAATCTCCATATGTATAAACGATATGAAGATCCCCCTTAACAAGGAGGACCTGGTTGAAAAGGCGGAAAAAGAGGTCATGGACGTGGATCAGCAGTATTCCGACGGCCTGATAACCTCCGGTGAGAAATATAATAAGGTCGTTGATATCTGGTCGAAGGTGACGGACGATGTTGCCAATGAGATGATGAATGAGATCAAGGTTGATTATTTTCGCGATAAGGATAACAAAGTCGTGGAGGCGCCGAGTTTCAACTCCATCTTCATCATGGCGGATTCGGGAGCCAGGGGATCGAGGGATCAGATCCGGCAATTGGCTGGAATGCGTGGTCTTATGGCCAAGCCGTCAGGGGCGATTATTGAGACGCCCATCAAGGCAAATTTCCGCGAAGGATTGGGCGTACTTGAGTATTTCATATCAACCCATGGCGCCCGGAAGGGGCTTGCGGATACAGCCTTGAAGACGGCAAACTCAGGATATCTTACCCGGCGACTTGTGGATGTCGCCCAAGAAGCGACTATCATTGAGTTGGACTGTAAAACCCTGGACGGGATTGTCGCGGAACCGCTTCTGGATGGCGGGGAAATAATTGTTCCTCTGGGAGACAGGATTTTAGGACGTGTTGCACTGGAGGATGTCTGTGATCCTTATTCAGCTGAGGTCATCGTGCAGGCCGGCAAGGAGATCACGGAAGAAAAGGTGCGGTTGATTGAAAGGGCGGGAATTGACAGGGTCTTAATCAGGTCTGTTCTGTCCTGCCGATCACGACGGGGGGTCTGCGCGGCCTGTTATGGCCGTGACCTCGGACGCGGTCATATGGTGAATATCGGTGAGGCCATCGGGGTTATTGCAGCCCAGTCTATTGGTGAACCGGGGACCCAGCTGACCATGAGGACCTTTCATATTGGTGGAACTGCAAGCAGGTCTGTGGAACAGGCGGAGATAAAAACGCAGCGCGGCGGTACGGTTGCCTTTAGAAACTTTCATTCCGTCGTTAACGCGGAGGGTGTGAAAATTGTCATGAACCGTAATGCCGAGATCATGATTCTTGACGACCTGGGGCGGGAACGAGAGCGTTTTAAGGTCAATTACGGTGCTCAGGTTCTGGTGCAGGAAGGCAATGAGGTCGAGGCAGGCAAGATTCTGGCGGATTGGGATGCGTATACAATTCCAATTGTAGCCGAGGTTGGCGGTGTGATTAAATATGGGGATATTATCGAGGGCATCACCATGCAGGAGAAGGTGGATGCGGTAACAGGCAAGTCCTCCAAGGTTATTATTCACTCAAGCAGCGCCGCCCAGTTGAATCCACGGGTTTCCGTTAAGAATGAACGGGGAAAGACCCAGAAGCTATCGGATACCGATGTCTATGCACGGTACAGCCTGCCTGTCGGTTCCATTATCTCCGTTTCTGAAGGGGATGTGATCAAGCCGGGGACAGTGGTAGGAAAAATTCCACGCGAGACCTCCAAGACCAAGGATATCACCGGTGGTCTGCCGCGAGTCGCCGAGTTGTTTGAGGTCAGAAAGCCGAAGGAACCGGCCGTGATAACAGAAATAGACGGCAGGATCAGTTTTGGTAAAGAACTGAAAGGAAAACGGAGAGTTATTGTCACACCTGAACATGGTGATCCCCTGGAATATCTGGTGCCGAAGTCTAAACATCTCATTGTTCATGAGGGAGATTATGTTCAGGCCGGAGAACCTCTCATGGAGGGGACGGTTGTCCCCAATGACATCCTCAGGGTGCTTGGTGTTAAAGAACTGGCTAAATTCCTGGTCAATGAGATTCAGGAAGTCTATCGACTGCAAGGTGTGCGGATTAATGACAAGCACATCGAGGTCATAGTCCGGCAGATGCTGCGCAGGGTTCAGATCACCTCCGCCGGAGAATCAAAGTTCATGCTGGGAGAACAGGTGGAGTGGTGGAAGTTTGAAGATGAACGTGACAGGCTGATCAATGAAGGACTGATGCCTGCTGCCGCTGAACCGATGCTTCTTGGCGTGACCAAGGCATCACTGTCTACGGAAAGCTTTATATCCGCAGCTTCCTTCCAGGAGACAACCAAGGTCTTGACCAATGCAGCCATGGCTGGAAAGGTGGATGAATTGTCAGGATTGAAGGAGAATGTGATAATGGGACGTCTTATTTCTGCAGGAACCGGCGTCCTGGGTAATTCATAGAGAAAGGAAGAAACATAACTGAATGCGTTTTTATCTTGACACTGCAGCTGCATTAGAGTAATTATTTTTGCTTTCGTGCTGCAGTTCAGTACCGGAATGTGCGGCTGTACTGTCAAAGAAACAATAACAAGGTTAATCGAACAGGAGCAGTAAACGTAATGCCAACTATTAACCAACTCGTTCGACAGGGCAGAAAGAAAAGTGTGAAGAAGACCAACACTCCTGCCTTAAAAGGATCACCCCAAAAAAGGGGAGTTTGTGTAAGGGTATACACAACTACACCCAAAAAACCGAACTCTGCACTTCGTAAAGTTGCCAGGGTGCGGTTGACAAATGGAATTGAGGTGACTTCCTATATTCCCGGAATTGGACATAATCTACAAGAACATTCGGTTGTATTGATCAGGGGCGGCAGGGTCAAGGATCTCCCGGGTGTTCGTTACCATGTGGTTCGTGGGACACTTGACACCTTGGGTGTTTCTGATAGACGACAGGGTCGATCAAAATACGGAGCAAAGCGGCCTTCATAAGTGCCAGCTGAAAAGAGAGGAAAAACTCATGTCGCGTAGAAAAATTATTGATAGAAGGCCTATTGACCCTGATCCGCGTTTTAACAGCCTGCTGGTGAGTAAGTTCACCAACGGATTGATGGAACGGGGGAAAAAGAGTCTTGCTCAACGTATCTTTTATGATGCGATGGATATTGTCGGAACCAAGGTGCAGGATAGTGATGTCTTGACGGTTTTTGAAGAGGCAATGGAGAAAGTCCGGCCTAAGGTTGAAGTCAAATCACGGCGTGTCGGTGGCGCTACCTATCAGGTGCCGATGGAAGTGAGGCAGACCCGGAGGAATGCGTTGGCTATTCGTTGGATTATCGGTTTTGCCAAATCACGTTCGGGAAAGTCGATGTCGGAGAAGTTGGCAGCAGAACTTGTCGATGCATACAATAACAGGGGTTCTGCCGTCAAAAAGCGTGATGACACACATCGGATGGCTGAAGCCAATAAGGCCTTTGCCCATTATCGCTGGTAAAAAGAGAGGTCTGCAGGAGAATTTGCTTTCAGGGGCGGACGTCGACTGAAGAATAATTTAATTTTTTTAGGAAACGTTTAATGATTGCCCGTGAAGATCTGTCGGACGTGCGGAATATTGGGATAATGGCCCATATTGACGCAGGAAAGACAACAACAACTGAAAGAATACTGTATTATACAGGCAGGTCGTATAAGATTGGAGAAGTCCATGATGGGAATACCGTCATGGACTGGATGGAACAGGAGCAGGAGCGAGGGATCACGATAACCTCTGCAGCGACAACTTGCCTCTGGAAAGATCACAAAATAAATATTATAGACACACCCGGACATGTGGATTTCACCGTTGAAGTGGAACGGTGTCTGCGAGTTTTGGATGGTGTGGTAGCTGTCTTTTGTGCAGTAAGTGGTGTGCAGCCACAGACAGAGACTGTATGGAGACAGGCTGACAAGTATTCGATCCCCCGCCTGGCATTTGTTAATAAAATGGATCGAATAGGCGCCGATTATGAGCACTGTCTGCAGATGATTTCAGACAGACTCGGAGCAAATCCGGTTTCCCTGCAGGTTCCTGTAGGTAAGGAATCGGAATTTGAAGGCGTTATAGATGTCATAGAAGAGAAAATGCTTGTTTTCGAAGAGCAGTCTCTTGGTCAGGAGGTGATAGAAAAGCCTATACCTGACGAGTACAAAAAAAAATTCGCGGCCGCACGTATGACCATGCTCGAGAAGTTGGCCGACTTCGATGAGCTGGTCATGGAAAAATACTTAGAAGATACACCGGTATCTGCGAATGAAATATATAATGCACTAAGAAAGGCAACTCTTGCGTTACGGGTTGTTCCTGTTCTCTGTGGGAGTGCATTTAAGAATAAGGGTGTGCAGCCCCTTCTGGACAGCGTTATTCGTTATCTTCCTTCACCAAAGGATATTCCGACCGTTGAGGGAAGAGACCAGGCAGGGGAGATCGTGAGCAGAAAGACCAGCACCAAAGAAGATTTTTGCGGCTTGGTCTTTAAACTGATGAGTGACACATTTGTTGAGAACCTTGCCTTTGTCAGAATATACTGCGGCAGGCTCAGGGTAGGGGACAGGGTCCTCAATCCGGTAAAAAATAAAAAGGAAAAAATTGCCAAGCTTCTGAGACTCCATGCAAATAAG
>JAJYAX010000045.1 GCA_021779275.1 Deltaproteobacteria bacterium
GATACCAGTGACCAGAAGAAGATTTGTTTTTTCATGGTTTATTAAGGACAAAACAATCGAGTCCAAACAAGTATTTCCCACCCAATGGTTAGCCGGGCGGCACCCGTCACTCGGCAAGAACGGGCGAGAAGATCTAGGGTGATTTTCATACAATCCTGCTATTGCCATGCTGATTTGAGTTCGTACACCGTCATCGAAAGAATGTCGGCGTGTCCACCTCCACTGGACAATTTCAAACTTTGATTCTCGGGCGAAAGCGCCTGCGCCATCGGCATGTAGAGACTTCCTTGTCCGCCGTAGATATCCACCGAGGCACGGTCAACGTAGATGTGAAGCGAAATTTGTCCATCCCGGGGTGCAAGCAAAGCCTCGCAACCCATGCAGGAAATCTTCTGGCTCGCCGCATCGTAAACGACCGACACTCCACGCAGATCAAAGGAAATTTTCTTGGCATTCCCAACGCCAATCGCGGCTTCGATCTCCAACAAGTCGCCCCGAATTCCCGCCAGTGGATTGATGCCGGGTGTGAGTGGCTGCGGTTTGATATTGTACACCCGTTGACGCAGACTTTTAAGTTCCCTCACCGGATTCACCGCCAATTCAGGTCCTGAACCGGTGGAGTGCAAGGTCAGTTCAACGGGCAGGCCCATCATCTGGTTGAACGGCATGCCTCGGAAGATGTCGCCATTGTCTCATTTTGAACGTTAACGTCCTGGTATACAAACAGGATGTCTTGCATTTTTCTCTCAAAATCCGGATCTCGCCGTTCCAGGTAATACTTGACTTTGTGAGGGTTTAAAGCTTGGGCTTTTAATATCCTATGAATGGTTGCTTTTGAGGCCCTACACAAACATGCATGTCCAGCTTCAGGTGCAAATTTCCTTGCATGCTCAGCCAACTTACTTTGCGACCATACTTCAGCCGCATATCCCAATTCCTTTGGTTTCGTGCAGGCCAAGTTAATGACCCATGCTTTGGCTTCTTCCGTGATATCTGGCTGTTTCGGAGAATGCGGTAAATCCTTCAGACCACGTTCCGGTCCTGCGGCAATGGCCTTATCTATACATTTATATATAGTTGGCCTGCTTACACCCAAGGATTTTTGGATAGACAAAATGTTTTTTCTCGCAGCATATCGAAGAATAATTGCAGCACGCTCAACTTCTCTAGCTGGTGCCGTCCTGCTCTTTGAAATTCTTTCAAGTTCATGTTTCTGCTCTTCCGTCAGGTTAATCGCTGGTCTTTTGCTAATCCGTGCCATATCGGAACCTCCTGTGAAAATGGATAGTTCCTTATGTATGGCATCGCCTGATCTAATTGTCAATATATTTACGAAACGATACACTAGTAAAGGTGATAAGCGGTTTATTGTCAGGTATGAAGGCATGAGGTTTCGGTATGCTGTGGTAATCAAGAAAATGCAGATGATCGGCTGCGCCTCTGCCGAGATGGATACTGCGGAATCTGGCTTCCTTGACGACGGCTATGGCCAGGCCGTCCCTGTCAAAAACAGAAAACTCCGCGGTTAAAGAATGCCTGGCTCGATGCAGGAGTGTGGCGCGCACAAAAACGGGCCAGGTGCGGCCCTTGCGGAAAGCAATCCTCCCCATCCTGATGGGGACGAAGGTGACGCCATCGTGAACGCCCGCCTCTTCCCGTAAGAGCTGGATGATCAATTGGAAGGTGCAATCCAGCAGGGCCGGGTGGATGCGGCTCTGCTCCAGTTCGGCTTTAATGCTTTCCGGTATCTTGAAGACGGCCAGCGCCGAGTCTCCCTCCACCCAGCCGTAATCAACGCACTGGAAGGCCGGACCATAGGAGAGACCGGCCTTACGGGTCAATGCCGCATGGCTGGAGCCGGTAAAATCGGGTCGGCGGGCGGGCAACGCGGGGCAGTTCTGCTGTAATAAAATTTCCTGGGGTTCCTGTAGGATACGCCCTACGGCATGCAGGGACCAGGGCTCCGTACTGCAGTGGTCTCTCCCTTTGATTGTCACGCTCCCGTCTTGCGCCTCGATACTCACCCGGATGAGCTTGGCGCGGTCCTTGCTCAGAATCAGCGGGGAGCGGATTTCCAGGCCCTCGATCTCGGCCAGTTCGCCGGGATGCCAGGCCAAGGCGGCCGCCAGACAAAGTTCGGAAAAACCTGTGCCCGGAAAGACCGTGGCGTCTCCGACTACATGGTCGGCCAGAACAGGAGAAAGCGTTGTGTCGAGCTGGTTTTCCCAGGTGAGTTCGTGTTGTTTCAGTGGGTAACCCAGCAGAGGGTGGGTCTTGCGCCGATCAAGCAGACCGATGGATTCCGAGGTCACCGGGTGCCAATGGTGTTCGCGCTGCCATGGGTAGTTCGGCAGTTGTATGAATTTTCCAGGCGTTGGGAAACAATGCCGCCAGTCCATGTCGGCGCCCGCAATCAGCGCCTGGCTGCATGCCCCGCCAACCCGCTGAGGGGTGTCGTGGCCGTTGGTCGCGGTCGAGATGATGCGACCTTCCGCCCCGGTGTCTTTCAGGCAGGTATTGATATAGTTTCGCAGTACGGGATGAGGGCCAACCTCGATGAAAATGTTCGTGCCGCCGGCCTGCAGGTTTTTGATCGCCTGTTCGAAAAGTACGGGTTTGCGAATGTTATTCCACCAGTACTCGGCGTTAAGTTCCCGTCCATCCAGCAGGTCCCCTGTGACGGTGGAATAAAAGGGTATGCGAGACGCACTGGGTTGAACCTCTTTGAGGGCATCTCTGACACCGCCTTCAATCTCATCCATGGCCTGATTGTGAAATGGGTAGTCAAGATCCAGCCGTTTGTGAAAGATTTTGCGATTGGCCAGGACGGCTTCCAGTTTCGTCAGCAATACAGGACTGCCGGCAATAGTCACCCCGCGAGAACTGTTGATTCCGGCAATGGTAAGCGCCGGCGAAAGACCAAGCTCAATCAGCACGTCAAGAGCAGCCTCCAGGCCTAGACCAATGGCCGTCATTGTTCCCTTGCCTTTGGTCCTGCCCTGCAGCCGGCTGCGGTGATAGATCACCTCAACCGCAGCCTCAAGCGTCAAGGCCCCCGCCGCCCAGGCAGCCGCCACTTCGCCTACACTGTGCCCCGCCACCGCTACAGGCGTGAGACCCTGGTTCCTGAGCATTTGCGTGATCCCGACCTGAAAAGCGAAGAGGGCGGGTTGCGCCACTTCCGTATGCCCATAGCGCCCTTCGCCATTTTTCCCGGCCAGTTCATTTTCAAGGGAGAAGTCGGCATGACGGCGAAAATGGATATCGATCTCCTGGATTGTCTTTCTGAAAACCGGCGCTTCCAGCAGTTGTTTCCCCATACCCTGCCATTGGGAACCGTTGCCTGAATAAATAAAAGCGGGGCCGGAAGGAAGCTTCAGTGCGGATCCGGTCTCCAGAAGAAGACTCTCCGGCTTATCGTCGGCGTATTGAAGAAGATCCCTGGCAATTCCTTTTGCGGTGGTCCCGTAGATTACTAATCGATACTCATGCAAATCGCGCCGGAATACCGTGTTGTAGGCGATGTCGTAAAGGGCGGATGGCTGCTGTTTTTTCAGGAAGAGGGAAAAATCACGGGCTGTAGCCTTCAACGCGGCAGGGTTTTTTGCTGAAAGCATGATTGGCAGCAGAGTGTCCGGGGCGGGGGCCGGTGCCTTTGATTTCGGGAGTTCGTGGCTCTCCAGAATTACATGGGCATTCGCACCCCCAAAGCCGAAGGAATTGACGCCGATGATGAGTTTTCCGTTTTTTCTCAGAGGCCGGTTTTTAGTCACAACCTCGATATTCAATGCATTAAACGGTATGGCGGGATTTGGAGTTTCGAGGCCAATGGTTGCAGGCACCATCCGGTGCCGGATGCAATACAGCGCCTTTGCCAGTCCCGCTACACCCGAGGCAGCCTCAAGATGCCCCATATTACTCTTTACCGACCCTATCAGGAGCGGATTGTTGGGGGAGCGATGACTGCCCAGGGCCTGGCCGATTGCCTGTGCTTCAATGGGGTCACCAACAGCGGTGCCGGTCCCGTGGGCCTCAAGATAGTCGATTTCGGCGGGATTGATGCCGGCCTCAGTGTAGGCACGCTCCAATAAAGCCGCCTGGGTTGCTGGATTGGGCACTGTCAGGCCGGAGTTGTGACCATCGGTATTAATTGAGGAGTTGGCAACGACCGCCAGGATGGGATTGCCGTCGGCCAGGGCCTGATCGTAATCCTTAAGAAAAAAAACGCCTCCTCCTTCGGAACGGACATAGCCATCGCCTGATGCATCGAACACACGGCATCGTCCCCTTGGGGATAACATGGATGCCTTGGAGAAGGAAAGGAAACCATAAGGATGCAGATGCAGGCTGATCCCGCCTGCAAAGGACTGGATGCTCTCACCCGAGATGATCGAGCGGCATGCCTGGTGGAAGGCAACCATGGCGGACGAGCAGGCGGTATCAAGCGCCATACTGGGACCGCACAGGTCAAAAATATAGGATAGGCGGTTAGCAGCGATGCTTGCTGTATTGCCCGTGGCCATCGATGTGTCAATCGCTGCAAGATCCTCGGCCAGTTGATAGGAATAGTCAGCACTGGCAATGCCGATAAAGACCCCGCACCGGCTGCCGCGAAGAGAAGATGGTTTGATCCCTGAATTCTCCAGGGCCTCCCAGCTCATCTCCAGCAGCAATCGCTGCTGCGGGTCCATAAGGGCGGCCTCCCGCGGGGAAATACCAAAAAAACCTGCGTCGAAAGTTGAGATATCCCCGAGAGATCCTGCTGCAAAGGTGTAGCTTGTTCCCGGGTGTTTTTTATGTGGATGGAGGAAGGTTTCCTTTTCCCATCGATCCGGATCGACCTCTGTCACCAGGTCGCGGCCGTCAAGAAGATCCTGCCAATACCGGCGTATGTTTGTACCGGGGAATCTGAAAGAAAACCCGGTAATGGCAACGTGTTTTGTCATTATTTTATGCAGATGCTTAGGGGCTGAAAAGCTGAGATCCTACATTCATTAAATTTGCACGGCGAAGATGAAACTCGGCCTGCCGATGGTAGTTGGTGGTGATATGCAACAAATACAATAAGATATCAATAAAGACAATACCTGCCTGTAGTATACCGTAGTTCCATGAAAAAAACACTAGAGGAAACTCATGTACTTATAGTCCGCATGCCTGGTACATGCTGCTCACGATTGTTTTGCCATACCTTGCACACGCTTCGTCGAAGACAGCTGGATCCACCGGGAGAACGTGTGGTGCTCCTTGGCCTTACTTGTCGCGAGTAGAGGAGAGAGACTCTTTGAAACAGGAGGCGCCGGGACCAAATTGCCATGGATCAAACTGAAGTCGGAAGATATGGAGGCCTTGAGTCTGAAAGATTCAGGATCTCCGCCACGGCAGCGTCAAGAGCACCGGCCACCTCGAGCGACAGGCCCGCACCAAGAGTTGTGAAGCATTTGCCTTCGATCCCGATCAGATGGACATGCTTCGGCGTTTTTTCAGGATAGAGACGGCGGCCAATCTCGATGGCCTCACGGATGCCGATGCCATGGCCGCTGACCGGCCGTTGACCAAGGGTGGGTATCCGGTCCCACTCCAGGGAGTGAATGGTCCCCGGAATCGCCCCGAACTGTACCGCATCAACTACCACAAGACGGTCTTCACCGGAGAACTCATCCAGAAGATCCATACCACCAACCCCCAGGAGTTTCAAACGTGTGTTTTCAGGGAGTTGTATCCTCTTCAAGGCCTGGTGGACGGCAGGACCCGCCCCGTCGTCAGCGGCCAGATCATTGCCTATACAAACGATCAGGGTGGACATTGTCTATTTCCGCTGCCCGCTGAAGAGCAGGGCGAAGGAACACTGCTCGCCTGCGGCAATGGTCCTGGGCCTCACCGGGCGGCCGGTCAGTTCAGCCAGTATCCCCCCAATATAATAGTGAAACATCTGACAGACAGGCCCGTCGATCACCATCTTTCTGTTCAGGCAGACACTGCGGATCGGGCAATGATTGAGGGTCAGGACTCCCTCCGGCCCCTCGAAATGCCCATCGATTTCCATCTGCTGCTCACGAAAAAATCCGACCAGGGCGGCGAGGGCATTTTCCGGAGTCGGATTCTCCAGAGAGATGGGCAGGTTCGCGGCCATTTTCCGGCCGGCCGCGACCGCAAGCGACGGTGTCGATTTGCCGATAAAGGCCTCGATGGTGCTGACAAACATGTCGAGTAAGAAGCTGACCTCGGTGAAGGCCTTATCGTAATCTTCCGGCGTAAGCTGCAGTTCGGTGGGATGAATCATAAAAATTTCTCCATGCGTCGGCTGAAAGAGATATTCCGGTAGAAATTGGCCACCACATGGTGATTTTTATGGGTAATCGCTCCAGCCGGACAGATGAAGGCGCAGCTGAGACAGGCAATGCAGTTATCGACCGCGGACACAACCGCCTTCTCCGTCTCTTCGTCAAAGACAAAACAATCGGTGGGACAGACATCGAGACAGAGCCGGCAGCCCCGGCAGGCCTTGTCATGAATGGTCATCTCCAGCATCTTTTAATCCCTCCTCAGTGTTCTGACGGTCGAGCCGTTCCTGGTGATCGTAACATCCAGCTCCATTCTGCCCACAGCATGGGTGGCGCAGGCCAGACAGGGGTCGTAACAGCGGACGATGAATTCCAACCGGTTCAGAATCGCCTCGTCGTTGCCGTCCCCGAGGAGACTTCCCGCCCCCTCCTTTAATGAGGCGTTGATGGCGGCGGTATTCTGCTGGGTGGCGATGATCATGTTGACCTTGGCGACAATGCCGCGCTCATCAATCTCATAATCGTGGATAAGCGTACCGCGCGGCGCCTCTATATGGGCAATCCCCCGGCCGCCCGCAAATTGGGCGGGGACGCGGTTTTCCCCTCTGAGTAAGGGGTTATGGGCGATCTCCCGGGCCTTCTCGCAGGAGGAGATCAGCTCGATCAATTTGGCATAGATCTGCAGGACCGCATTATGACAGGGTCGGCCGAAATTTTTCCTGAAGGTTGCAAATTCGGCCTCGGCAAGCGGCGTTCCCATGCTCTCAACCACATTGATCCGGGCCAGGGGGCCGACACGATACATATGTTCGGCGCCGTCAATATCCAGAAAGACCTCCTTGGCATAGGACCCCGGCACCGCCCGTTCCGCCAGCACGGACACATAGTCGCCGGCCGGAAATTCGGACCGTACCCTTCCGGTCTCATCCATGGCCCGCAGAACGCCGTCATAGACAGTATACCTGCCGTCGTCCACCGTGCCCAGATACCAGCTCGGGGTGTTCAATAACTTCAAGAGGGAGGGATTTTTGTTCAGCAGATCAATCAGGAGTTTTTTGGTCTTGTCCCCCAGATCGGCAACCAGGGTGACGGCCTCCGCGGCAAGCGCCTGCAGGCGGTCAAGCTGGGCATCCGTCAGGCGAAAGGATATGCCGCCGGCTATTGCCGTCACCGGATGGATGCCGCGGCCGCCGATGGTCTCGTTGATCTTCTGGCCAATGCTCCGCAGACGCAGGCACTTTTTTGTAAGATCGGGTTCAGTCTCCACCATGCCGACGATATTTCTGGCGGCTGAAGCCCCCTCCAGCCCAAAGACCAGGTCCGGGCCGGTCAGAACAAAAAGCGAGAGGCAATGGGAATGGATCATATGCCCCATATACATGAGTTCCCGCAGCAGTCTGGCGGCAACGGGCGGCGTAACGCCCGCCGCATTGTCTAGGGCCTTGGCCGCGACCAGGTGATGCGCGGTCGGACAGACGCCGCAGATCCTGGCGGTGATCTGCGGCATGGTCTGGGCCTCCATGCCCACCAGAATACGTTCGAATCCGCGCAGTTCGTTCACACAGAAATGCGCCTCTTCCACCAAGCCTGCATCATTGCATTCCAGCAGGATGCGGGCATGCCCTTCAATACGGGTTACCGGATCAATTGTAAGAGTTCGTGTCATCTTCCCGCCTCCACCTCGGCAATCCATTTCCGGATCAGGAAGGTCGGCTTGTTGCCGATCATCTTGGTGGCCATCGCATAGGCATAGTGCGTCTTGGCCGATTTTTCGATATGGCCTCTGATATCCGCCGCATCGATTTTCGTCAACCGGGACATCCGGTCACTGAGCTCGGTGCGGATATCATGGGTCGGTTCAGTCAGAATCTGCATGGTCGGACCGGCGCAGCCGGTGCACATGACGCCGTGGTTCGGGCAGGGCGCCAGGCAACGGTCAAGGGTGACCGAGCCCAGGCAGATGTATCCCTGGCTCAAGAAGCAGACATCGTCTTCAGGGACGCCGTCGTTGTTGTCCTTGATGGAGGACACCTCGGTTTTTTTCATGACCCGCCTGCATCCGGCGCAGACCGTCTCCTGGCCCGTCTTCGCCTCCCGGTTCTCAATGAGCGCGGTCAGGCCCTCAAAGATATAGTGGGCATGCGGCGGGCAGCCGGGCAGATACAGGTCGACATCAATGACCTCATCCACGGGAGTCACCATTTTTTCCAGGCCGGTCACCCCCGTGCCGGGGGTGAAGTCGGTCTTCGTGGTCGGCGTCTTCCTGTAGACGGTGTCCATAATCTCCTCGCGGGAGTGCGCAAGTCCCGCCCCATGCAGCCCT
>JAJYAX010000046.1 GCA_021779275.1 Deltaproteobacteria bacterium
GGCCCGTTCGACCAGCGAATCCCGGTCAAGGTCCAGGGTCGAGACGATCCCCTTCAGGGCTCCCTGGGTGCGGATATGCCGGACCAGCGCCCGGGTATCAAACCCCTCGACCCCGAGGACGCCATATCTCGTCAGAAAGTCCGCAAGCGTCATCGTGGAGCGGAAATTGGACGGGATACGGTTGTATTCCTTGACCAGGAAGGCCTTGGGGTGAACACCCGCCGATTCCATGTCGTCCATGTTGACGCCGTAATTGCCTATCAGAGGATAGGTCATCGTGACGATCTGGCCGGTATAGGAGGGGTCGGTCAGGACCTCCTGGTATCCGCTCATGGAGGTGTTGAAGACGATCTCTCCGATTGCCTCTCCCGGACCGGTAAAAGAGTGTCCTGCGAAGAGGGTGCCGTCTTCCAGGGCGATGAGTGCTTTCATGCGTCGTTCCTTCGTTTGTGCCGGTCTCTGGATGACTGACTTCCGTGAAATTGAAGGATACTCGGGAGTCAGGTGCCTTTGCTGTTATCTGCAATGCGCTGCCGGACCGGGGGCGGGTGAGAATGACGGTTTGCTGGAGATCGGTGCATCGTGCGTCAGGCAGACTGCCCCCATCTGTCACGCTTCAAGTCGAGCAGGCAAAATCGTAGTATTTAACCTGGAAAATCGTTTTTCGTCAATAGGAATCGGGAAATCGTTCATGAGGGTTGAGAAGTCAATCTCCACCCAGGCCGGCTAATCAGCATGCGGCCAGGGGCTGTTTGTTTTCTCATCCATGAAATAACAGAACCTGTCCCAGGTAAATTCGCGGTGGGAGAGGGGACAGCGGAACGTGACCTTCCGGTCCGTGACGCCGATGACCTCCCAGTCTCCGCGCCGGGGGCCGTCTTCAATATAGATCTTTTGTCCTGTCTGAAACGGGTATGATCGAAATGTAATGACAGTGTGATTCGGGCTGGTCACGGTCGTCTCCTTTGGGATGTCTTTGCTCTCTGTTCGAAGCTCTCCTGTATCAAACATTCCAGCCCGGCCTTTGTCAAGCTGCTATATCATCTGAAACGGAGGATTGAGGAAAAGGGGAGCGGCGCATATTTTCCTTTGTTTCCGATAATCGCGACTGTATATTGCAGGAGTCCCGGTTGGTTCCGGATTATCGACCGGGCATCCATCACGAATACCGGATCGAGATCAGCATCGAGCTCCCGCCTTCGCGGGGATTCCACATCCGAGGCAGGTCTATCTGTAAGGAGAGAAGAGGGTATGTCTGTTCCCGGAAAGGGTCGAATTAAGGGGATTCTGTTTGTGCTGGTGCTGGCCTGGTTTTGCGCCGGAATCCGTGAATCCGCCGCCCAGACGGTCAAGCTTCCGGTAACCATCGATTATGGTCTCCTGCAGACCCTCATTCTTCGCAATGCCTACAAAGAGGCCGATCAGTCGGCGACCTTGCTGAATAAAGGAAACGGATGCCTGTTCCTTGCCCTGTCCAAGCCTGCGCTCTCGGAGGCCAACGGCCTCATCCGGTTTGAAACCCGGGTTGTCGTGCATGCAGGCACGCCGCTGGGTGACAGCTGCGTCGTTCCCGTCACCTGGCAGGGATATCTGGTCCTGTATCAGCGTCCGGTGATCGACGGGAAGACCTGGAAGCTTTCCTTTAAGACGGCCAGTTCCACACTCCTGGATATGAACAGACGGCCGGCAAAAATTGCAGGGGTCGTCTGGACCCTTATCAAATCCCAGGTCTTCAGCTATCTTGAGAGTATTGCCATTGATCTGGCGCCGCCGGTGAACGATCTCAAGACCTTCCTGCTGCCCCTGTTTCCCCAGAGCGTGCAGCAGCAGACGCAGGCCATGTTGCAGACCCTGCGGGTCGGGGAGGCCCGGGTGACTCCCAAGGCGGTCATCGTCGACCTTCTGGCCGATGTCCAGGAGGTCTATAAGGCAGGGGAGGCGCAGCAGACGGAGGCCCTTTCCGGCAAGGCCCTGGAGGATATGGTGGGGGTCTGGGAACAGTGGGACGCCATGCTCAGTTTCATGGTCTCGCTGATGTCCAGGGATGTTCTGACGGAGGAAGAAAGGCAGACATTGATGGATGTCCTGTTGGAGACACGGTATGCCTTTGTCGAAGGCCTGAGCAGTCAGAACCTTCCCCGTGATTTTGTCCGGGAACAGTTTGTCCGGGCCTGGAGGCGGGTGTCTCCGATCTTCCGGAATCACCTGGGGCAGAATAGCGATACCCTTGGCTATCTGTCATTTTTTACGGCTGCCGACGCCCTCTCGGTCCTGGATGGTCTGGGGCCGACCTTCGGCATAGAGATGAGCCGTGACGGCCTGATTCGTCTGGCCCGGATGTTGACCTCGGATCAGTCAATCCTGAACTACAGCTCGTCCGTGAACCTGGATCTGCGCAAGGTGTTTCAGCTCATGCCGACCCTGCAGGTCGAGAAGGTGGAGCCGCCGGAGGATGCTGCCGGCAAGCCGGTAGTCCCGCCGGAGCAGCCGATGCAGAAGACCCCTGCCGACCAGGGGATGAAGGCTGTCCCGGATAAACCCGCCCTGCAGGAGATCAGGCCCGAGGAACTCTCCCAGCCGCAGAATGAGGTGAAACCCCAGGGGAGCGGCAAGGGCGGAGACAGTCAGCCGGCCGGGCCGGACAAGAAAGGTGAGCTGGGGCGTTTGATCGATCAGATAAAACAAGGTGACCGGGAGGGAAAGAGCGACAGTGTCCCGCCGGAACCGGCGATACAGCCCCCCCCTGCGGATCAGGGGGTGAAGGCCGCTCCGGATAAACCCGCCCTGCAGGAGGTCAAGCCCGAGGGTCTTTCCCAGCCGCAGAATGAGGTGAAACCTCAGGGGAGCGGCAAGGGTGGAGACAGTCAGTCGGCCGGGCCGGACAAGAAAGGCGAGCTGGGGCGTTTGATCGATCAGATAAAACAAGGTGACCGGGAGGAGAAGACCGGCAGGGTTCCGCCGGAGCAGCCGGTGCGGAAGACCCCTGCGGATCAGGGGGTGAAGGCCGTCCCGGAGACCGTTGAAGGGGATATCGATGTCGACAGCGCCTTCAAACTGCAGGAGAAGAAACCCGCCGGTAAGGCTGATGGAATACCTAAGGAGAGTGGAACCGGTGCGGGGGGAGGAGGCGACCAGGGCGGCTTGATCGATCAGGGAAACCACACTCCTCCGCCTGAGCAGACGAAGAAGGACGGCAGGCCGGACCGGCAGTACCAGGATGATAAACCCGTCCAGCCGGAGAGTGATGCCGCCGATCCCTTCAATATTCAGGACAAGCCTCTGGAAAAAGGCGGCAAGGATCAGCCTGCGGATCCGAAAGATAAGCAGACCAGCGCTGTTCATCTGCCGCTGGGGACGATACTCTGGGATTTTCTCTTTCCCCCGGCCTATGCCGGGGATCTCGCCAAGTACGATATCCTGGGCTGGAAGGTGCCGGAGACTGGAGTCGACCAGTATGTCAAAAAGGTTGAAGAGGTATTGAACAAGACCTCACAGGCGGTGCTGGGCCGGGGGCAATTTCCTGCTTCCCTGCATGGCATGTTTCATTCGATGATACTCGCCATGGCCTGGCAGGAGAGCTGTTTTCGCCAGTTTATCGAGAAAGATCACAAGTTGACCTATGTCCTGTCGTATAACAATACCTCGGTGGGCCTGATGCAGGTCAATGAGCGGATCTGGCGGGGCATCTATGACCGGGAACGTCTGCGTTGGGATATCGAATACAATGCCGCCGCCGGAAACGAGATTGCCGCCCTCTACCTGCAGAAATATGCTCTCCGCGATAAGAAGGTGGCCCAAAAGCTTGAACCGGCCACCATCGCGCGTCTGGTCTACGCCATGTATAACGGGGGGCCGGGCCAGTACCATGACTTTCTGGAACGCCTCCGCCGGGGGAAGATGCTGGCCAGTGACGATGTTTTTTTGGAGAAGTACTCTTTAGTTACCTCGGGAAAAAAAGAGAAGCTCAGCCAGTGTCTGAGCGGGAATTGAAGGTCGGGGAAAGAGGCGGGAACGGTCTGTCCAAGACGAACACACCAAGGAGGATATGATGAGTGTAATCAATGAATTCAAGAAATTCGCGATGCGTGGCAACGTTGTCGATCTGGCCGTGGGTATTATAATAGGAGGGGCCTTCGGCAAGATCGTCTCGTCCGTGGTGGCCGATGTGATCATGCCGCCCATCGGTCTTTTGGTGGGCGGGGTGAATTTCACCAGCCTGGCCATCACCCTGAAGGAGGCCGCCGGCAAGGCCCCGGCGGTGACCTTGAACTACGGGAATTTCCTGCAGGCGGTCTTTGATTTTCTGATCGTCGCCTTCTCCGTCTTCCTGCTTGTCAAGGCCATTAACGCCCTGCAGAAAAAAGAGGAGGAGGCCCCGGCCGCGCCTCCGAAACAGGAGGTCCTGCTGGAGGAGATCAGGGACATCCTGCGTCAGAAATAGCCGTGGCCGCACCGCACGATACACCGATAGGCACCAACTTTTATCAGGATTATGTCCATGAATCGTTACTGGAGTTCCGTTGTCAGGGGGCTTGAGCCCTATGTTCCCGGCGAGCAGCCGAAGATCCCGGGTCTAATCAAGCTCAATACCAATGAAAATCCCTATGGCCCGTCGCCAAAGGTCCTGCGTGCCCTGGCGGACGAGGTGGCGGATACGCTGCGCCTCTACCCCGATCCGAATTCGGATCGGCTCAGGGCGGCTGTCGCCGGGCGCTGTCATGTCAAACCGCAGCAGGTCTTTGTCGGCAACGGCTCGGATGAGGTCCTGGCCCACACCTTTCTGGCCCTGTTGAAGCATGAGCTGCCCCTTCTCTTTCCGGATATCACCTACAGTTTTTATCCGGTCTACTGCGGGCTCTACCAGATAGCCTTTCAGCGGATACCGCTGACTGCGGCCTTCGAGATAAATCTGGACGACTACCGCCGGCCCAACGGCGGCGTGATTATCGCCAATCCCAATGCGCCGACGGGCATGGCGCTGAAGGTCTCCGAGATCGAGAGGTTTCTGGAAGGCGCTCCCGAATCGGTGGTGGTCATCGATGAGGCCTATGTGGATTTCGGGGCCGAGACGGCCGTCGGTCTCGTTGATCGTTTTCCCAACCTGCTGATTATCCAGACCCTGTCCAAGTCCCGGTCCCTGGCCGGGCTGAGGGTGGGCCTTGCCATCGGGGATGCGGGCCTGATCGAGGCCCTGGACCGGGTCAAGAACAGCTTCAATTCCTATCCCCTTGACCGGCTGGCGATTTCCGGGGCGGTGGCGGCCATGGAGGACAATGACTATTTTGAAGAGACGAGACGGAAGATTATCGCCACCAGGGAGCTTCTGGTAAAGGATCTGCGGGGACTGGGCTTCGAGGTCCTGCCGTCGCAGTGCAACTTCATCTTTGCCCGTCATCCAGGAAGGGATGCGGAGGAGCTGGCCCGGTCGCTTCGCCTGCGCTCCATCATCGTCCGGCACTTCCGGCAGGAACGGATCAACCAGTTCCTCCGGATCACGGTGGGCACGGACGGTGAATGCGGGCGACTGACCCAGGCCCTGGCGGAGATCCTGGGGGATTGAAAGAAGGAGGAACCATGAAGAAGGAATCGTTCAAGGCCCTGGTTGTCGCCGAGGCCGGAGAAAAGAAATTTACCAGAGGCATACAGGAAAGAACCCTGGACGACCTGCCCGAGGGCGGTGTGTTGATCCGGGTGCACTATTCCTCCCTCAATTACAAGGACGCGCTGTCGGCCACGGGCAACAGGGGGGTTACCAGAAAATACCCGCACACCCCGGGGATAGATGCGGCTGGCATCGTCGTTGAGGCTGCGGGCGCCGCCTTTAAGAGTGGTGACCGGGTGCTGGTCACCAGCTATGATCTCGGCATGAATACCTCCGGTGGCTTCGGCCAGTATATCCGGGTGCCGGCGGACTGGGTTGTGCCCCTGCCCGTCGGCCTGAGCCTGAAGGAGAGCATGATTTTCGGCACGGCCGGGTTTACGGCCGGCATGTCGGTGTCGGCCCTCACCGCCCGGATCAGGCCGGAAGACGGCGAGGTCCTGGTCACCGGGGCCACCGGCGGGGTCGGCAGTATCGCGGTGGCCATCCTGGCCTCGCTCGGCTATTCGGTCGTCGCCGTCAGCGGCAAAGCCGAGGCCCATGACTTCCTGAAGGGGCTTGGCGCCGTGCGGGTTGTCGGTCGGGAAGAGGCCGTCGATGGCAGCGGCAGGCCGCTTTTGAAGGGCTGCTGGGCCGGGGCGGTGGATACGGTGGGGGGGGATATCCTGGCCACGGCCATCAAAATGACCCATCCCGCCGGTATCATTACCTGCTGCGGCAATGTCGCCTCACCCGATCTGCCGCTGACCGTCTTTCCGTTTATCCTCCGGGGGGTCTGCCTGCAGGGGATAGACTCTCAGAACTGTCCCATGGACCAGCGTCTGCGGGTATGGGGAAAACTGGCCGGGGAATGGAAGATCAGACAGCTTGGGGGGCTCTGCCGGGAGATCACCCTGGAGCAGCTCGATGAGAATATTGCCTTGATCCTGCAGGGCAGGCAGCGGGGCAGGGTTGTGGTCAATATGGAAGGGGAATAGGGTCGTGCATCAGACAAGCCCCGGGTGCTGATCGATCTCCTGCTCGACCCGGTCCGGATCGGCGGCATTGTACCGGAGGATATTGTGCAGATGGAACAGGCTGTCGGGTTCGATCCCGGTGAATTTGATGCCGATTTTTTCCTGATCCGAGCGCACGATCTCTCCGTCGACCGCAACCTTTGGGGCATCGACCGCCCCGTCCAGGGAGATGATCACCCGGCATGGGGCGCCGACGGTAAAACTTCTGGAGGAGGGGAACAGGCAACCGCCGACACTGATATTCTCAATCTGCTGAACGGTAAAAGTTGCGTCCTCGACTTGTATCTCGGCCGCCACCCTGAAGGAAATGCGGCTGAATTTTCTTTTTTCACTGGGCATTGTTTTTTCCCTATTCGAGGGTCGCGGCACGGATTTCTCCGGGAACGACCCTGTCTTCCTGTGATCCGGGCGTGTCCTATTTGTGAGGAAACGAATCGGCAAAGAGCCTTTCGATCACCTCCCGGCCGGTATCGCTCAGATAACGGGTGCCGGAACCGACGAAGGTATCGTATTCGATCTTGGGGGAGTCTTCCTTCCAGCCGTCCTTCCAGGTGAACCATTGCTTGCTCGGCTGGTCGAAGACGTGCAGCGGGCGGTTGAACATCTTGGCCAGCTCGACGGCCCAGCCGGTCCCGCCTTTTACGGAACCATCGATCTGGATGGCGCCGATGACGAAGACCTGGTGGCCGCTGTTGACCATATGAAAGATTGTCTGCAGGACCTTTCTGATCTTATCGGTCTCGTAATAGGTGCGGTTCAGCATCCTCGACGCCAGCTCCATGCTGATATCCCCGCGCTCAAGCTCGTCCTGACTCAGGATGACGGCATTTTTGTCCCGGCTGAGCTTGTGCCCTTCAAAGGTATAGATGACTTCCTTGATATTCATCTTCTCGGCCGCCTCGCCGAAGGTGGCCTCGGCGCCCTTCAGGCCGCCGCTGTACAGGGTGCATTTTGTATGGTCCATTGCATATGGCTCCTTGTAGTTTGCAAAAAAATGAAAAATTAGAGATCTCTGCAATTCTACCACAGTCTTTCCTAAAGGCAACTCCCGACCGCATTATTTCTGCAGACAATTTTCCCAGGCGGCCTGGAGAACGGAGAAACCGATCCTGGCAAGCTGGGGAGTCAAGGAAAGGAGAGAGGGGACTTGGAAGAAGAGTTGAATTGCCGGCCGGCCGGGGCAGCCGGCCGGCAATTCGGGCAGAGAGGGAAATCAATGCAGAAGTTTCTGCTTTTTCATGAGCTTAATGTCATCGTCAGCAAGCAGATGATATTCGCCCTTCTTGATCACCGTCAGATACACCTTGTCGGAACCTTGATGGTTGCTGGGGTCGAAATTTATCGGATGATCCAGGCCGACATCCAGATTTTTCTGGCCTTCGGCTGTTTTTATAAAGGCCTCCCGGGTGATGGTGCTTCCCATCTTGTTCAGAATAGCGACGAGCACCCTGGCATTGATGAACCCTTCGAGGCTGACAAAATTGGGCGAATCTTCAGGGAAAGATTTTTTCAGCAGATCGTGGTATTCCTTTACGGCCGGGCTCGTGGAATTTGGCGGTGGAACAGTCTGCGTTACGATGACGCCGTCACTGTCTCTGCCTGTACCGATGAGTTTGGCGAATTCCTCCGCCCCTACAAAGGAGAGGCTGTGGAAATACGGATCAAAATTCGACCACTTGGCGGACATAACAAAATTTGCGGAAGGTGCATAGGTGCCTGCCATGATCACCGCCTCGGGTGCTGCCGCCCGGATCGTATTCAGGGCATCGGTAATCGCTATGGTCCCGGTCTGATAACTGCCGGTGGCAACCGGCATCGCGCCGTGTTTCTCCAGTGCAATCTGGGCCGCCTTGAGACCTGATTGGCCGTAGGGATCATCCTGGTAAAAGACGGCGAATTTCCTCAGCCCGAAATCATCCCAATATTTGGAGATAATGGCCTGGGTTTCCTGGTTGGAGGAGCACCGCACA